>NZ_JAYRCW010000002.1:0-68182 GCF_041909755.1 Sandaracinobacter sp. | reverse complement strand
CCGAAGGCTCGCTGTGGCGCAACATGTATCTGACGGCAGCGGCCGAAGTGGAAGGCGGGCCGGTGGCCGCGCCCGCCGGCGGGCTGGCGATGGCCCGCTTTGTGCCGACCGCGATGCTGCTGGACCTGATGGCGGTGCGGCTGGTGCCGGAACGGGCGCCTGCGGCCCCCTTCACCCTGGCGCTGGTGCTGCCGGATGTGAAGGAGCGGCATTTCATCACCGTGCGCAACGGGGTGATGGTGCATGAACAGGGCGTGGGGGATGCCGCGGACGTGACGGTGACGATGCCGCGCGCGGCGTTCCTGCGCGCGCTGGCGGGCGCGGGCGCGGGCGGGCCGCAGCCCATCATCGAGGGGCGGGCGGAGCTGCTGCCGCTGTTCCTGGGCCTGTTCGAAGCGCCGCCCGCGGATTTCCCGATCGTGACGCCTTAGGGTCAGCCCCAGGCAGGGATGTCGGGGCGCACCAGCCTCAGGCTGTGGTCACGCGACTTGTGCAGCAGGATATCCGCCAGCGGGCGGGCGCGGACGATATGCTCCTGCAGGTTGGGCAGGTTGATGCGCCGCCACACCACGGTGCGGGCGAACCCGCGCGCCTGCGTTTCACCCATCGTGCGGAACTGGGCGTAGAAGCTCGACGGATCCTGTTCGGCGGCGCGCCACAGGGCCATGAAGCGTTCGACGAACCAATGTTCCAGGTCTTCCTCCGTCGCGTCGAGGTAGACGAGGCTGTCGAGCGACTGCGCCACGCTGCTGTCGCCGCCGGCGGGGGCGAACCCCAGCCCTTCGACCAGCACGAGATCGGGCCTGTCGATCGTGCGGGCGAGCGCCGGATCGACATCATAGAGCGCATGCGAATAGCCGGGGATGCGGACGGGGCGGACACGCGCAGCCTCCAGCGTGACGGAAAGGGCGGCGATGTCATAGGTTTCGGGATAGCCCTTGCGCAGCATCAGGCCGCGGGATTCCAGCTCGTCGTTGGGGAGCAGGAAGCCGTCTGTCTGCACCACTTCCACCCGCAGGCGCGGGGCCAGCGCCGCCGCGAGTTCGGTGGCAAGCGTGGACTTGCCGGCCGCGACCGAGCCGGTGAGGCCGATGACGGTGACGGCGCCGGGTTCGCAGCGGCTGGCGATCAGTGCCCCTAGGGCGCCGGGCGTTATGAGACGAGCGGCCGTCATGAGATTGAAGAATGGCCGGTTTTGCCGCCGGCCTCAAGATGGGCCGGCGCGGGGCGCGCGCCGGCCGCCATCCTCAGAAGCGATAGCTGATGGTGCCGCCGAAGGTCCGGGGATCTCCGAGCTGGGCCGAGATAAGGCCGGTGTTGCCAGGTGTGACGGCAAGCGACTCATAGTAATTCTGGTCGAAGGCGTTGCGCACCCAGCCGAAGATATCCAGCGAATCGTCGCGGAAGCCGAAGCGGATATTGTGCAGCGAATAGCCGCGGACATCGGTGTAGATCGACCGCGAGGCGTTGGACGAGAAGGTGGAGCGGTAGCTCGCTTCATAGCCCAGATAGACTTCACCATCCTTGCCCAGCAGCGTGGCGGGCAGATTGCCTTCCGCCCCCCAGGCGAAGGACCAGCGCGAGATGCCCGGCAGCCACTGGCCCGAGACATCGCAATTGGCGGGGCTGTTGGCGCCCGGCGTGGAGGGTGGGCCAGGGGGCGTGCCGGTGCCGCCGCCGGCCAGTTCGGGCGGGCAGGGGGCGTCGACGAAGCGCACAAACCGGTGATCGGTGAAGGCGCCGGACAGATAGGCGTTGAAGCGGTCCGACGGACGGACGGAGAAATCCGCCTCCACCCCGCGAACCCGCACCTTGTCGGCATTCGCCAGATAGCCGCGCAATGTGCTGGAGCCTGAGATGTTGCTGATCACGCTGGCCTGGAAATCGCGGATCTCCGTCCAGTAGGCGGCGAGGTTCAGGGTGGCCTGCCGATCCCAGAACTGGCTTTTCAGGCCCAGCTCGAAATGATCCACCTTTTCCGGCTTGATCTGGGCGACTTCCAGTGCCGGAAGCCCGTTGGACAGGTTGGGCACGCCGTTCAGGTTGATGCCGCCCGTCTTGAAGGAGCGCGCATAGGTGGCATAGCCCAGCACATCGTCCGACAGCTGGTAGGACAGGTTGAGGTCGAACGAGAGGTTCCAGGCGGAGAAGCCGGGTTCGAAGAACTGGGAGGATTGCAGGCCGCGCTGCGCCGCGATCCATGGATCATTATAGTAGGGGTGCGTCGTATCGTTGGTGACGAGCTGGCGGGTGCCGTTCGAGGCGTTGCCCGTCACCACGGAATCATAATAGCCGTCCTTCTTGTCATAGTTGATGCGGACGCCGGGCGAGACGGTGAAGCGGTCTCCCGCCTTCCAGTTCAGCTTGGCGAAACCGGCAAGGCTCAGATTGTCGAGCCGGATGTCGTTCTCGGCGATCACCCCGTTCAGCACGGCCGGGTTCTTCGACAGCGCGCTGGACGGGTTCAGCAGCCAGGCGCTGGCGGCCGGGCCGGATTCCTGCACGCCGCTGGTGCGGATCTTCTGATAGAAGAGGAAGCCGCCGACGACGGCGTCGATCCTGCCCGTATCGAAGGCATAGCGCAGCTCCTGCGTCCACTGATCCTGTTTCGTCGGGTTGTTGACCTTGGTGTAGACGGGCAGCCCGGTGAAATCCCGGTCGTTCTTTGGCCCCCAGTTCCAGTAGCGCCAGGCCGAAATGGAGGTGATGGTGCCCGGCCCGACATCCCATTCGGCGCGGACGGACAGGCCGCCCAGTTCGTTGCGGGCGGCGATGTCGGCATCGAGATCGGTCACCCTGTCGAACGGATTGGTGCTGGGCACCTGATAGCCGGGGAACAGCGCCGTCAGCGCCGGGTATTGACGGCTGGCGACCCGCTGCGTGGTGCCGAGCCGCGCATAGATCTGGCCGCAGCAGATGGGATCCTGAAGGTTCCAGTCGCCGGAGAAGGTGATGCGGAAGGTTTCCGTCGGCTTCCACAGCAGCGCAGCGCGCACGCCCACATTATCCTGCGAGTTGATCCATGTGTCTGTCGCGACATTGTAGATCGTGCCGCGCCGGTCTGTTGCCGAGACGCTGATGCGCGCCGCCAGAGTGTCGCTCAACGGGCCGGAGACGGAGGCCTTCGCCTGCTTGAAATTGAGGTTGCCGATGGAGACTTCGGCGCGCCCCTCGAACTCGAAGCTGGGCGCGCGGGTGGTGATGTTGATGGCCCCGGCGGTGGTGTTCTTGCCGTAGAGCGTGCCTTGCGGGCCGCGCAGCACCTCGATCTGTTCCACGTCCACGAAATCCAGCGTCGCCGAGGCGATGCGGTTGTAATAGACCTGATCGACATAGACGCCGACGCCCTGTTCGAAGCCGTCGTTCGTGAGGCCGAAGGGCGCGCCGATGCCGCGAATGTTGATGAAGGTGTTCCGCGGGTTGGTGGAGAAGAATTGCAGCGAGGGTTGCAGCTGCGTCAGCCGGTTCAGGTTGAAAACGCCCTTCGAATCCAGGGTCGCGCCATCGACCACCGAAATGGCGACAGGCACGTCTTGGATGTTTTCCGCCCGGCGGCGGGCAGTGACGACGATCGCAGTGTCGTCCGCGCCGGCTTCGGCGGCGACCTGAGGTTCGGCGGCAGGCTGCGCGGGGGCAGGGTTTGCGACGGCGAGAGCGGCTGGGGCGAGCAGGAAATGAGAGATCATGCGGATCCTCCGTCAGTTGTCTGGAGAGAGGCATGACTCCGGTGGTCCGGTCGCCAGGCAGTTGGCTTGTGGGGTCAGGTCTGGGCGAAGCGCGTGCGCTCCGTGATGTCGAGCTGGACGAGGCGGCCCTCATGGACGGTGAGGCGGATGTCGCCGAAGCGGATGCGCCCCAGCGCCGCGACGATCTGCGCGACGGCGGCCTCCGGCACGGCCTCGGCGCGCGGTGTGGCCGGGGCGGCGAATCGACTGTCGTTCGGCATCGTCGTCTCCCTCTTCCTGAATGGTGCATGAGGGTAACTCAACTGAACCGATAGACAAGAAGGGAAATGGTCAAGCGAGGCTTTGCGGCGGCAAAGCGCGGCTTGTGCGCGGGGCCTTCAGCCGGAAACGGAGGTTAGTGCGCGGCGGCGGCGATCGGAGGAGGGGAGAGGTCGACCGTGCCCGGCGGCGGATCCGCCAGCGTCAGGCGGTCGAGCACGTCGGCGGTCGCGTCGCGCACGGCCAGCATCACCAGCCGCAGATGGCATTCGCTTTCCGGCACGCAATTGTCGCAGGGTTCATAGGCGAGCCGGGCGGCGCAGGGCACCAGCGCCAGCGATCCGCGCGTGATGCGGACGATGTCGCCATAGCTGATCTCGGACGGGCCTTTTTCCAGCCAGTAGCCGCCGGCCCGGCCGCGCTTCGTGCCGATGATGCCTTCGCGGGAGAGTTCCGAGAGGATCACGGTGAGGAACTTGCGCGGAATCCGCTGGGTGTCGGCGATCTCGCCGATCTGAACGGGCCCTTCGCCATGGCGGCCGGCCAGATAGAGGAGCGCACGCATGGCGTAGCGCGACTTCATGTTCAGCATCTTGGCATGCCCAATGCGCCTGTGGAGGGCACATATCAACCCATTTGGCAGACTTTGCGCGATCGGCGGCGGCAAGTCCGGTGCAGGGCCGCGCCGGATGTGTCAGGCCGGTTCGCCGAGGGCGGCGCGCAGCGCCTTCAATTCGGCGTTCAGCGCTGAAAGCCGGGGAATATCCGCCATGCGGCCGTCCATCAGCTGCGCGGGCACCGCGCGGGCCCGTTCGGCCAGATCGGCGCCCTTCGCAGACAGGCCGACCAGCACGACCCGTTCGTCGGCCGGATTGCGCCGCCGGGTGACGAGCCCGGCCGCCTCCATCCGCTTCAGCAGCGGGGTGAGGGTGTTGGTTTCGAGGCAAAGCCTGTCCCCCAATGCGCCGACAGGCTGGGCACCGGTTTCGCGCAGCGCCACCAGCACCAGATATTGCGGATAGGTGAGGTCGAGCGGATCCAGCAGCGGCTTGTAGCGCCGGCCGACGGCCAGGTTCGCGGCATAGAGCGAAAAGCAGAGATAGTCCGCGAAGGGATCGACAGGGTCCGGATGCGGGTGCGTTGCCATGGCGGACAGATAGATCGTGCACGACCTTATCGCAAGCATTGACACGGGCTGATTCGCCATTCATATCGCACACGATGAAATCGATAGCGATATAGTTCGGCGCGGGCCGGGCCGCTGCACATTCGGGAAGAGGATGACTTTGATGGCAATCCAGACGCTTTATCGCACCAGCGCCACCGCCGTTGGCGGCCGCGACGGCACCTCCGGGCTGGACGACGGCAGTTTCGAAGTGACGATGGGCATGCCCCGCGAACTGGGCGGCGCCGGCAAGGGCGTGAACCCCGAGCAGCTGTTCGCAACCGGGTTTGCTGCCTGCTTCCTGAGCGCGATGAAGGCTGTGTCCGCGCGCGACGGTTCGCTGGCGCGGGTGCCTGCGGATGCAACCGTGCAGGCGACGGTGGGCATCGGCCCGCGCCCGGACGGCGGCTTCGGGCTGGAAGTGGCGCTGAAGGTTTCGGTTCCGGGCGTGGATCGCGCGGCGGCCGAGGCGCTTGTGGCGGCGGCCGACGCGGTGTGCCCCTACAGCCATGCGGTGCGCGGCAACATCGACGTCAGCCTGGCGGTCGCCTGAGCCGGAAACGCTTGCGCGGCTGGCATTGAGGTGAGGTGCGGGCGGTGCGGCAGACGCGCTAGGGGGAAGGCGAGATCAGAGGGAGTTTCTAGCCATGCCGTTTCGTACCCGCATCACGGACATGCTCGGGATCGAGCATCCGATCGTCCAGGGGGGAATGCAGTCCATCGGGATTGCCGAACTGGCCTCCGCCGTTTCGAACGCGGGCGGTCTCGGCATCCTGACGGCGCTGACGCAGCCCAGCCCGAAGGCGCTGGCCGAAGAGGTGGAGCGCTGCCGGGGGATGACGTCGAAGCCGTTCGGCGTGAATGTCACCGTGTTCCCCACGACGATGTCGCCCGATTATGTGGGCTTTGCGAAGGCCGCGCTGGATGCCGGCGTGCGCATCTTCGAAACCGCCGGCACGCAGGCTGTGGCGGAGGTGTGGGAAGTGGTGAAGGCCGTTCCCGGCACCGTCATCCTGCACAAGTGCACCGCCGTCCGCCACGCGCTGTCGGCCGAGCGCAAGGGCGTGGACATCATTTCGATCGACGGCTTCGAATGCGCCGGCCACCCCGGCGAGGATGATATCCCCGGCCTGATCCTGATCCCGGCGGCGGCCGACAAGGTGAAGATCCCGATGCTGGCCTCTGGCGGGTTCGGCGACGGGCGCGGGCTGGTTGCCGCGCTGGCGCTGGGGGCCGAAGGGATCAACATGGGCACCCGCTTCTGCGCCACGAAGGAAGCGCCCGTTCACGACAATGTGAAGCAGAAATATATCGAGAATGACGAACGGGGCAGCCACCTGATCTTCCGCAACTTCCACAACACTGCCCGCGTGGGGAAGAGCGATGTCTCTGACGAGGTGGTGCGCCGCCTGAAGAACCCGGACGCGAAGTTCGAGGATGTGCGCGAGCTGGTCTCTGGCGTGGCCGGAAAGGAACTCCTGGAAACCGGCGATCTTTCGAAGGGCGTGTTCTGGGCGGGCATGGTGCAGGGCCTGATCCACGACATTCCCACCTGCGACGAGCTGATCCGCCGGATCATCGGGGAGGCGGAAGCCATCCTGGACCAGCGGCTGGCCGGGTTCCGCGTGCCGGCAGGCGGGGCGACGAAGGCCGCCTGAGCGGCGCTATCCCAGATCGAGATGCCGGGCCGCGATGGCCCGGACGGCGGGGCGGTGGGTTGCGATCACCGCCCCGCTTCCCGTTTCGTCCAGCCAGATCGTCAGGCGGCGGGCGACTTCCGCTTCGGTGGCGGCGTCCAGCCCCTCCGTCGGCTCGTCGAGGAGCAGCCATGGCCGGCCGGCGAGGAGGGCGCGGGCAAGTGCCAGCCGCTTGACCTGCCCACCCGACAGCCGCGCACCGCCATCGCCCAGGAATGTGGCGAGGCCGTGCGGCAGCGCCCGGACATCCGCAGCAAGGCAGGCCGTTTCCAGCGCCGCCCACAATTCCTCCTCCGCAAGGCCGGATCGGGCGAGGCGCAGATTGTCCTCTACCGTGCCGGCCAGCAGGGCCGGGTGCTGCGGAGCCAGCGCGAACTGGGCGGACAGCCCTTCGAACGCCACATCCTGCGCCCTGAGGCCGCCCACACCGGCCTGAACAGCCGGATGCCCCCGAAGCCCGGCGAGCGTTTCCAGCAGCGAGGTCTTGCCCGAGCCCGAGCGGCCGGTGAGAATCATCCTCTCCCCGGGGTTCAGATGTTCGCCTGCAAGGCCGAGGGGTTGCGGACCTGCCGGCAACGGGCGCGAGGGCTGTGCGGCTTCGGCGGCCAGGAGATCCAGTTCAGCAAGGCCGGTCTGCGACCGGGCCTGTTCCAGCCGGAAGCGCAGCGGGCCGCCCAGGGATTCCGCCGAGACGAGGACGGCAAGTGCGGCGGCGGCCGTGGCGGCGGCGTCGCCGCGCGACAGGGCGAAGACAAGCGCCGCGAGGAGCGGCCCGGCCGCCGCGAGCAGCCCCGATGCGACTGCGCCGCCCCGTGCGGCGGCGAGGCGCGCGCTGTCCATCTCGGCGGCTGACCGGCGCAGCCCGGCCGTCGCTGTTTCCGCGAGGCCATAGGCCGCGAGTTCCGGCCCCGACATCAGCAGTTCGGCCAGTTCGGCCTTCAGGCGCTGTTGCAGGGTTTCGGCGCGTGCGATGTGGGGATCGACGATCCGGGCGGCGAGCCGCCCCAGCGCGGCCGGGAGCGCCAGCAGCGCCAGCGCCAGCAGGGGGAGCGCCATCGGGCTCGCCCAGCCGCACAGCGCGAGCGCGACCAGCGCGGCCGCGATGGCCGCCGGGCGCGCCGGAGCCTGCACCATCCGGGCCTCGAGCGCGTCCACCCCGCCTGTCAGCCGCGCGACCGATTGGCCCGTCGAAAAGGAGGTCGCAAGGCGCGGGTCGGTCGCGGCGAGCCGGGCGAGAAGATCCGTCCGCACTTCGGCCAGCGAAAGGATTGCCGCCTTGTGGGACAGCAGCCGCTCGCCATAGCGGCCGCCGGTGCGCAGGATGGCGGCCAGCCGGATGAAGGCGCTGGGGACGAGATAGTTGAAGGCGCCCGCCGCGCCGGCGAGCCCGGCAAGCCCGGCCCCGACCAGAAACCAGCCGGAAAGGCCCAGCAGCGCTGATCCGGCGAAAGCGGCGGCGACCGCGCACAGGATGGCGGCGCGCATGGTGCGGGCGCGCGCGCTGGCCCGGTTCGCCACGATCTCCTCGATCCCGCTGCCGGGCCGGTTCATGGCAGCCGCACCACTTGGGCGGCAAGGGCGGCGAGCTGGTCATCATGCGTGGCGACGAGGATGGCGCGGCTGCGGCCAGCCTCTTCCACTGCGGCGCGGACCAGTGCAGCGCTGTCGGCGTCGAGATCGGCGGTGGGCTCGTCGAGCAGCAGCAGCGGCCGGCCGGACAGAAGCGCCCGCGCCACGCCGATGCGCCTGCGCTCTCCGCCGGAAAGGCCCGATCCGCGCCAGTCGATCGCGCCGTGGAGACCGCGCGTGGCCAGCAGCGGCGAAAGGCCGAGGCGGGCCGCCATCGTCTCCAGCTCGGCGTCTGGTGCGCCGGGGCGGGCGAGGCCGAGGTTGTCGGCAAGGGTGCCGGCCAGAATCAGGGCCCGCTGACCGGCCCAGGCCAGCGGCGGCGGTGCGCGTTCGGCCCATGTCAGCGTTCCGCCCACGATGGGCGCGCGGCCTGCGACGACGGCCAGCACGGAGGATTTGCCGGATCCGGTGGGGCCGACCAGCGCAATGAGGCCGGTTGGGTCCAGCCGGAAGTCCAACGGCCCGATCAGGGGGCCCTCGGCATGGCGCAGCAGCAGGCCGGTTGCCGAAACGCCGGCAAAGGGGGCGGTTCCCGGCGCGGGGACGGCATCGGGCGCTGCCAGGGCGGCTTCTGCCGCCTCGCCCAGCTGCTTGTCGTGGTAGGCGGCGGCGAGGCGGCGGAACGGCAGGTAGAATTCCGGCGCCATCGCCAGCACGAAGAAGGCCGACAGCAGCGACAGCGTTTCCGGCACGCGGAACGGCAGGATGCCCAGCAGGCTGAAGCCCGCGTAGAGGGCGACGAGCGCGACGGCGATTGCCGCGAAGAACTCGATCACGCCGCCCGACAGGAAGGCGATCCTGAGCGTGGCGATGGTGCGATCCGCCAGCGCCCGGCTGCTGTCTCCCATCTGGCGGAGGATGCGATCTTCCGCCCGGAAATGGCGGATTTCGGGCAGCGCCCGCAGCCTGTCGGCGAACAGCGCGTTCAGATCCCGCAATGCGCCCAGCTGGCGCGCCGCCGTGGCGCGCGCGGCGGTGCCCGCCAGCGCCAGCCCTGCGATGAAGGGGGGCAGGGTGGCCAGCAGGATGACGGCCGAAACCGGGCTGGCCGCCGCCACGATCAGCGCGATGAGAAGCGGCGCCGCCACGGCTGCGAGGCGCAGGGGGCGGAAGCGGGCCTCCAGCCCTTCCAGCATCTCGATCGAATCGATGGCGCGGCCCAGATCGTCGCCCGAGAGGCTGGTGGCGCGCGGCGCCGCGAGCAGCGCGGGCCAGTGGCGGGCGCGCTCCGCAGCCTTCCGTGCGAAGGCGGCCTTCAGGCCGAGATCGGTCGCCATCCATTGGGCGGCGGCGCGAACCACCCCGCCCGCGCCCAGCAGCAGCGCCGCCTGCCACATGGCGGCCGATCCGGGATGTGCGACGGCGGCGACGCCCAGCGCCAGCCCTGCGGCCGCCAGCGCAGCGCCCAGCGCATCGGCCAGCCAGCTGATGGTCGCGGCATGGCTGCCATGGTGCCGGGTGCGCTGTTCTGACGCTTTCATTCCATCGGCTTTTTAATTAGGAAATCCTCATATAAGGTGCGGCGGCGGGCCGGCAAGCGACTCACTGCCTGCGACTCTATGAGGTGATTCATGGTCGATCTGGCCGTCGTCGAGATGTCCCGCCTGCAGTTCGCGCTGACGGCGATGTACCATTTCCTGTTCGTCCCCCTCACGCTCGGCCTCTCCTTCATGCTCGTCATCATGGAGAGTGTCTATGTGATGACGGGCAAGGCGGTGTGGCGCGACGCCACACGCTTCTGGGGCAAGCTGTTCGGGATCAACTTCGTGCTGGGCGTGGCGACCGGCATCACCATGGAGTTCCAGTTCGGCACCAACTGGTCCTACTACAGCCACTATGTCGGCGACATCTTCGGGGCGCCGCTGGCGATCGAGGGGCTGATGGCCTTCTTCCTGGAGGCGACCTTCGTGGGGCTGATGTTCTTCGGCTGGGACCGGCTGACCCGCGTGGGGCACCTGTTCGTCACCTTCATGGTGGCGCTGGGGTCGAACCTGTCTGCGCTCTGGATCCTTGTCGCCAACGGCTGGATGCAGAACCCGGTCGGCTCGCGCTTCAACCCGGAAACAATGCGCATGGAAGTCACCGATTTCATGGCGGTGCTGATGAACCCGGTGGCGCAGGCGAAATTCGTGCACACGGTTTCCGCCGGCTATGTGACGGGGGCGGTGTTCGTGCTGGGGGTTTCCAGCTGGTATCTGCTGAAGGGGCGCTTCGGGCCGATCGCCCGGCGCAGCTTCGTGGTGGCGGCGGCCTTCGGGCTTGCCTCTTCGCTGTCGGTCGTCGTGCTGGGCGATGAATCGGGCTATGCGCTGACAGACAACCAGAAGATGAAGCTGGCCGCCATCGAGGCCATGTGGGAAACCGAACCCGCGCCCGCCGGGCTGACCATCTTCGGCATCCCGGACAAGCAGGCCCAGGTGACGCATTTCGAGATCCGCGTGCCTGCCGTGCTGGGGCTGATCGCGACGCGGTCGTTCACCGGCGAAGTCACGGGCATCCGCGAGCTGGTGGAAACCGCCGAGGTGCGCATCGGGCGCGGAATCCTCGCCTATGACGCGCTGGAGAAGCTGAAGGTGGACCGGACGGACCTGGCGGCGCGGGAGCAGTTCGAGCAGCACCGCACCGACCTTGGCTATGCGATGCTGCTGAAGCGCTTCGTGGCCGATCCGCGCGCGGCGACTGCCGACGACATCGACAAGGCGGCCTGGAGCACGGTGCCCAATGTGCCGGTGCTGTTCTGGGCCTTCCGGGGCATGGCGGGGCTGGGTTTCTTCTTCATCGCCTTTTTCGGAACGGCCTTCTGGCTGGCCAGCAAGCGTCGCTTCGGGGTGCGCTGGTTCCAGAAGCTGGCGGTCGCGGTGATCCCGCTGCCCTGGGCGGCGGCTGAAATGGGCTGGGTGCTGGCGGAATATGGCCGCCAGCCCTGGGCGGTGGAAGGGGCGCTGCCCACCTTCCTTGCCTCGTCCAGCCTGACCCTGCCGCAGATCTGGACGACGATCGCGGGCTTCACGCTCGCCTATGGAATCCTGGCGGTGATCATGGTGCGGCTGATGCTGGCGGCGATCCGGCACGGGCCTGACAGGGGCGAGGAACGCGGCCCGGCCGCGACCGAGGATCGCGCGCGCGGCGGCTTCGTGCCGCTGCCGGCCGAGTGAGGAGAGAGGCGATGCCCATTCCCTTCGACTATGAGACGCTTCGCCTGATCTGGTGGCTGCTGCTGGGGGTGCTGCTGATCGGGTTCGCGCTGACGGACGGTTTCGATCTGGGGGTGGCTGCCGTACTGCCCTTCGTCGCCCGCACCGACGAGGAGCGGCGGCTGGTGATCAACTCGATCGGCGCGACCTGGGAAGGCAACCAGGTGTGGTTCATCCTGGGCGGCGGCGCGATCTTCGCGGCCTGGCCGCATGTGTATGCGATCAGCTTTTCCGGATTTTATCTCGCGATGTTCCTGGTGCTGATGGCGCTGATCCTGCGACCTGTCGGCTTCAAATACCGGTCGAAGAAGGATGATCCGGCCTGGCGCGCCCGTTGGGACTGGGCGCTGTTCGTGGGCGGTTTCGTGCCCGCGCTGGTGTTCGGCGTGGCGGTCGGCAACGTGCTGAAGGGCGTGCCGTTCCACCTGGACAGCGACCTTCGCGCCTTCTGGGATGGCGGGCTCATGGACCTGTTCTCCCCCTTCACGTTGCTCGCCGGGCTGCTCTCTGTCTCGATGCTGGTGCTGCACGGGGCCGGGTGGCTCAGCCTGAAGATCGAGCATGGGCCCGTGCTGGACCGGGCGCGCCGGCTGGGGCAATGGGCAGGCGTGCTGAGCCTGCTGCTGTTCGCGGGCGGCGGGCTGTTCGTGGCGATGGGCGACATGGGGGTGGAGATCGCGGCCGGCGTGGATCCGAACGGCCCCTCAAACCCGTTGCTGCACGGCGCGGTGGCGTCGCCGGGCGCCTGGGTGAAGAATTATGCCGCCCACCCCTGGATGCTGCTGGCCCCGGTTCTGGGCTTTGCCGGAACGGCGCTGGCCATGCTGGGCATCGCCCGGCGCTGGGATAAGGGTGTCTTCATCGGGTCGTCCGCTGCCGTTGTCGGCATCATTTCCACCGTGGGCCTGTCGATGTTCCCCGTGATCCTGCCCAGCACGGTCGATCCGTCCTCCAGCCTCACGGTCTGGAATGCCTCGTCCAGCCACCTCACCTTGTGGATCATGCTGCTGGCGACGGTGATCCTGCTGCCGCTGGTGCTGCTGTACACGGCCTGGGTGTTCAAGGTGCTGTTCGGGCGGGTGACGACGGAACAGGTCCGCTCCTCGGGCGATTACTACTGAAAGGGTCCGCGATGTGGTATTTCACATGGGTTCTCGGCCTCGGCCTCGCGGTGGGGTTCGGCATCCTGAACGGGATGTGGCATGAATTTCATGCCGACGACGATGGCGAGCCCTGGTGGAAATGAGCGCCGCCGCACAGATGCCCGAGGACTGGTCGGGGGAGCGCGGGCTTCGCTGGCTGCGCGATGTCGATCTGATGGAAGCCCAGCTGGCCGCCTTTGGTGCGGCGCTGGTGGATCGGGCCGGCATCCGCGCCGGAGAGCGGGTGCTGGACATCGGCTGCGGCGGCGGCTGGACCACACGGCGGATCGGCGAGGCGGTCGGGCCGCAGGGGCTGGCGCTGGGGCTGGATATTTCCCCCGCGCTGGTGGCCGAAGCGGTGCGACGCGCCACAGGCCTGCCGCAGGTGCGGTTCGAGGTGGGGGATGCGGCGACCGCCCGGCCCGGCGGCGGACCCTTCGACCGACTGATGTCGCGCTTCGGCGTGATGTTCTTCGCGGACCCGCCGGCGGCGTTCCGGCACCTGGCGTCGTTGCTGGCGCCGGGCGCGCAGCTGAACATGGCGGTGTGGGCGGAACCCCGCCGCAATCCCTGGATGATGGAGATGCGGCGCGTGGTGGGCGCGCATGTGGAGCTGCCAAAGGCCGAGCCGCTGGCACCCGGGCCGTTCCAGCTGTCGGATCCGGATTTTCACCGGGCGCTGCTGGAAGAGGCCGGTTTCACCGGCTTTGACCGGCAGCTGCTGGAACAGCCGATGCTGGTGGGCGGGCCGGGGGCGACACCGGCCCGGGCGGCCGCCTTTGCCCTTGGGGCTTTTTCTGTCGGCGAACTGGCCGAGGCGGCCGGGCCAGGTGTGCTGGCGGCGGCCACGGCGGCGCTGGAAGACCTGTATGCGGGCGTGGCGACAGACGAGGGTGTGCCGATGGACGCTGCGGTCTGGCTGCTTTCGGCCCGCAGGCAATGAGAGACGCGATACGATGATGACTGCACATGCACCGCCCGAGGAGGGCGAGATGATGCCGCTGGGGCGCGATGCCGATGCGATGGCCCGGGTGCTGAAGCTGCTCGCCAATCCAGACCGGCTGCGGATGCTGTGCCGCATGGGCATGAGCGACATGGACGGCGGGCGCCGCCCCACGGTGGGGGAGATGGTGGCGCTGACCGGGCTTTCGCAATCACGCGTCTCGCAGCATCTGGCGCTTCTGCGCGAATCCGGTGTCGTTGCGCCGCAGCGCGAAGGGCAGCAGGTTCGCTACCGCCTGGCCGATGCGCGGGTGCGCGCGGTGATGGAGGCGTTGTGCGACGTGTGCGACGCCGGGCTGCCGGCCTCCCGGCTGGACATGCAGCCGATCGGGGATTGAGACGATGGAACAACTGCCCTGCCCCGGATGCGGCGCGGTGAACCGGGTGCCCACCGGGCGCCTGGCCGACAGGCCGACCTGCGGGCGCTGCAAATCGCCCCTGTTCACGGGCCGCGCGCTGCAACTGGACGAGGCCGGGTTCCGCCTGCACCGGGATCGCGGAACGCTGCCGCTGCTGGTGGATTTCTGGGCGCAATGGTGCGGGCCGTGCCGGGCGATGGCCCCGGCCTTCGAAGCCGCTGCCGCAGAGCTGGAGCCGCGCATCCGGCTGGCCAAGGTGGACATCGATGCCGCGCCCGCGCTGGCCGCGGCGCTGGGCATCCAATCGGTTCCGACAATGCTGCTGTTGAAGGGCGGGCGGGAGGTTGACCGCGTTTCGGGCGCGCTGTCCCTGCCGCAGATCCGCGCCTTCGCCGGACGGGCGCTTTAGGCCCCGGATAGATGGGCAGGCGGCGCGCTGGTCCGTAAGGGCGGCCGACGGCAACAATATTGTTGCGATGCAGCAGCCTGCGACGCACAATCCGGCGATGATCAAGGCCGGCCTGCACCATCTGACCCGCTATCGCTATAGCCGGCCCATTGCGCTGGGGCCGCAGATCGTGCGGCTGCGCCCGGCCCCGCACAGCCGCACGGCCGTGCCCAACTATTCGCTGAAGATCAGCCCTTCGAACCATTTCCTGAACTGGCAGCAGGATCCGCACGGCAACTGGCAGGCGCGGATCGTGTTTCCGGAGAAGGTCGATCATTTCCAGATCGAGGTGGACCTGCTCGCCGACCTCGCCGTGATCAACCCGTTCGATTTCTTCCTGGACCCGCAGGCGGAGGAAATGCCCTTCGGCTATGACCCGGCCTTGAAGGAGGATCTGGCCGCCTATTTCGAGGCGACCGAGACGGGGGCCGCGTTCGAGGCGCTGGTGGCCGAATTCGCCGGCCATTCGGGACGCACCATCGACTTCCTTGTGGCGGTGAACCAGGCGTTGCAATCGCGCGTGGGCTATGTGGTGCGGATGGAGCCGGGCGTGCAGGCGCCGGAAGACACGCTGACGCTGGGGACGGGCTCTTGCCGGGACAGTTCCTGGCTGCTGGTGCAGCTGCTGCGGCGGCTGGGGTTCGCGGCACGGTTCGTATCCGGCTACCTGATCCAGATGAAGGCCGATGTGGAGCCGAAGGTGGGGCCGAAAGGGCCTGAAGCGGATTTCACCGACCTGCACGCCTGGGCGGAAGCCTATATCCCCGGCGCTGGCTGGGTGGGGATGGACCCGACATCGGGCCTGTTCGCGGGCGAAGGGCATATCCCGCTGGCCGCAACGCCGCACTATCGCTCTGCCGCGCCGATTACCGGGCTGGCGGAGCCGGCCGAGGTGGATTTCCATTTCGAGATGAGCGTGTCGCGCATTGCCGAGGCCGTGCGCATCACCAGGCCCTTCACCGATGGCCGCTGGGCCGCGCTGCTGGCGCTGGGCGACAAGGTTGATGCCGAACTTCAGGCGCTGGACGTGCGGCTGACGATGGGCGGCGAACCCACCTTCATCGCCGACAGCGACTTTCAGGCCCCGGAATGGAACAGCGCCGCTGTCGGCCCCACCAAGGCCGCCTATGCCGACCGGCTGATCCGAATGTTGCGGGCGAAGTTCGCGCCCGGATCGCTGCTGCATCATGGGCAAGGCAAATGGTATCCGGGCGAGAGCCTGCCGCGCTGGGGCTATTCCATCTATTGGCGCAGGGATGGCGTGCCGATCTGGCGCGACGAGGCGCTGCTGGCCGGAGTGCGGATGCCCGACGAAGTGGCGGAGGTGGAGGTGGATTGCGGCTCTGCCGAGCGCTTCCTGAAGGCGGCGGCCGGCAATCTGGGGCTGGAAGCCGGCTTCGTGCAGCCGGTGTATGAGGATGCCGTTGAGTGGATCGTGAAGGAGGCGGAACTGCCGGCCAACACGAAACCCGACGATCCGGCGCTGGATGATCCGGAAGTGCGCGAACGCTTCATGCGAACCTTCCAGCGCGGGCTTTCGAAGCCGGTGGGCTATGTGCTGCCGGTTCAGCGCTGGCAGGCTGCTGCGTCGCCGATGCCGCGGTGGCGGAGCGAGCAGTGGAAGGTGCGGCGCGGCGCGCTGTTTGCGGTGCCGGGGGACAGTTCGCTGGGCTATCGCCTGCCGCTCGGGTCGCTGCCGTATGTGCCGGAATCGGCCTATCCCTACATCCACCCGCGCGACACGGCGGAGCCGCGCCGGCCGCTCGCCGATTTCCGCGCCGAGCAGGTGGAGCGCGGCGAACAGGTCCGCGAGGCGCTGGCTGAACAGGCCGCCATCGCCGTGGAAGGCCCGGCAGGCGCCGCGCAGCAGCGGGTGGAGCAGGTGGCGATCGAAGGCGCTGTCAGAACTGCCGTCACTGTCGAGCCGCGCGGTGATCATCTGTCCGTCTTCATCCCGCCGGTGGAATCGCTGGAGGATTATCTGGATCTTGTGGCCGCCATCGAGACGGTGGCCGAAGAGAGCGGCCTGCCGGTCAGGATCGAGGGCTATCCGCCGCCGCCGGACCCGCGCCTGATCGTGCTGAAAGTGACGCCGGATCCGGGCGTGATCGAAGTGAACATCCACCCCACTGGCAGCTGGCGCGAGCTCGTCGAGGTGACGGAGACGTTGTATGATTGCGCCCGCAGCTGCGCGCTGACGGCCGACAAGTTCATGGTGGACGGCCGCTCTGTCGGCACGGGCGGGGGCAACCATATCGTGCTTGGCGGCGCCAGCATCGCCGACAGCCCCTTCATCCGCCGCCCGGACCTGCTGAAGAGCTTCGTCCTCTACTGGCAGCGGCACCCTTCGCTGTCGTACCTGTTTTCCGGCCTGTTCATCGGCCCGACCAGCCAGGCCCCGCGCATCGACGAGGCCCGGCACGACAGCCTGTACGAGCTGGAAATCGCGCTGGCGCAGGTGCCGGGGCCGCAGGCGGGCCAGCCGCTGCCGTGGGTGGTGGACCGGCTGTTCCGCAACCTGCTGGTGGATGTGACGGGCAACACCCACCGCACCGAGATCTGCATCGACAAGCTGTTTTCCCCCGATGGCCCGACAGGGCGGCTGGGGCTGGTGGAATTTCGCGGCTTCGAGATGCCGCCGGACGCGAAGATGAGCCTTGCACAGCAGCTGTTGCTGCGCGCGCTGACGGCGATGTTCTGGAAGCAGCCGCGCGAGGGCCATCTGGTGCGCTGGGGCACGGCGCTGCACGACCGCTTCATGCTGGGGCATTTCGTGTGGGCCGATTTCCTGGAGGTGCTGGCGGATCTGCGCGAGGCGGGCTTTGATTTCGATCCCGTCTGGTTCGAGGCGCAGCGCCAGTTCCGCTTCCCGGTGCATGGGGTGGTGGAGGGCGGCGGCGTTTCTCTGGAAGTTTCCCATGCACTGGAGCCGTGGAACGTGCTGGGGGAAACCGGCGCGATCGGCGGCACGGTGCGTTATGTGGACAGCTCGACCGAACGGCTTCAGCTGCGCGCGACGGGGCTGGTGCCCGGCCGCCACATCATCAGCTGCAACGGGCGGCGGGTTCCGATGCACCCGACGGGCGTGTCCGGCGAGGCCGTGGGCGGGGTGCGCTACAAGGCCTGGGCGCCTGCCAACTGCCTGCACCCTCTGATGAAGGCGCAGGCGCCGCTGACCTTCGACATCCTCGACAGCTGGAACGGCCGTTCACTGGGCGGCTGCGTCTATCATGTCGCGCACCCGGGCGGGCGATCCTATGACGATGTGCCGGTGAACGGCTATGAGGCGGAAGCGCGGCGCCGGAGCCGCTTTCAGGATCATGGCCATTCGCCCGGCGCGCGCGAGATGCCGGCGGAGGAGCTGCCGGGCGAGTTCCCGATGTCGCTGGACCTCAGGCGGGCTGCACCCCGGGGGGACGGACGCTGACCGCGGCCATTGTATCCATGCCGCCGGTGGACAGCCGGTTGCGGCACTATCCGGTGGATGTCGACGCCGGCGATCTGTTTCGCCACGCCCCGCATTCGGTGGCGGAGAAATGGTCGAATGTCGCCGGCGCGCTGTTCGATCTTGCGGTCGGCGCAGGCCTGACTCCGCATGAGCTGCTGGCGCGGCAGGTGCAGGAGATGGGTTTCAGCTTTCGCATCGCGGGCGACATGGAGGAGCGCAGCTGGCCGTTGACCCCGATGCCGCTGATCATCGGCGCGGCGGAATGGGAAACGGTGGAACGCGGCCTGATCCAGCGGGCCGAGGTGCTGGAACAGGTGATCGCGGACATCTATGGCGCGCAGCGGCTGGTGGCGGAAGGCCATCTGCCGGCGGCGGTGGTGACGGGCAGCCGATGGTTCGCGCGCGACATGGTGGGGCTGAAGCCCGGCGGGGATCATTATCTGCATGTCTATGCCGTGGACCTTGCGCGCGGCCCGCGCGGGCAGTGGCGGGTGCTGGCCGACAGGCTGCGCCTGGCGAACGGCATCGGCTATGCGCTGGAAAACCGGCTTGCGCTTTCGCGCGGAACGGGTTCGCTGCTGTCGGGCATCCATGTGCGGCGGCTGGCGGGCTTCTTCGCGGGACTGCGGGAAGGGATCGCCCGGGGGAGCGAGCGGGCCTCCCCCCGGATCGCGCTGCTGACGCCGGGGCGTTTCAACCAGAGCTATCCCGAACAGGCGCATCTGGCGCGCTATCTGGGCATTCCGCTGGTGGAGGGGCGCGACCTGACGGTGATGGACAGCCGCCTTTACGTGCGGACGATCGCCGGGCCGAAGCGGATCGATGCCATCTGGCGCTGGATCGACACCAATGCGCTGGATCCGCTGCGGTTCGATTCCCGATCCCGGCTGGGTGTGCCCGATCTGTTCGATGCCTGGGCGCACGGCCGGCTGGCGATGGCGAACTGGCCGGGCGTGGAGCTGCTGGAATCGCCCGCGTTCGCGGCGTTCCTGCCCGCGCTCTGCCAGCGGCTGACCGGACAGGCGCCGATCCTGCCGAATGTGGCGACCTGGTGGTGCGGGCAGCCGCACGAAGCCGCCCTTGTGCGCGACAGGCTGGACGACCTGCTGATCTCGCCGGCCTTTTCCGACGAGGTCGAAGGGCTGGAAGGCGCGCACGCGGTTGCGGGCGCCGACCTGTCCGGTGCGGCACGGACCCGGCTGCTGGATGCGATGGCCCGCCGCCCGATGGACTTCTGCGGCCAGGAGATCGTGAACCTGTCCACCACCCCCGTACTGTCGGGCGAGGGGTTCGAGCCCCGGCCCTTCACCTTGCGCGCCTTCGTGGCGCGGGGCGGGGACGGGCAGTGGATGGTGATGCCGGGCGGCTTTGCCCGCATCGCGTCGGATGGCGGGCTGCGGTCCTCGCTGATGGGCGAAGGCGATCTGTCTGCCGACGTGTGCATCGTCGACGAGGAAGCCGGGCGCGTGCAGCTGCCGACGCTGTTTCACGCCGACCCGCCGATCCGGCGCGGGGGTGGCATCCTTGCCAGCCAGGCGGCGGACAATCTGTTCTGGTTCGGCCGCTATCTGGAACGGGCGGAGGCGACTGTCCGGGTGCTGCGGTCGATGCTGGGCAGTTCCATCGACCTGGATTCGGTGGCCGTGCGCGACACCGGCGTGCGGGAGCTGCTGGCGGAGCTGCTGTTCCTCTGGGATGCCCTGCCGACGGAAATGCCGGATCGTGCGGTGCCGGAGATCTGCCGGGTGGCGCTAAACGGATCGGGGCGGCCGGGTTCCGTGGGCTCGTTGCTGGCGGCGCTGAGGGATACGGGGCTGGCGCTGCGCGACCGCTTCGCATCGGATTTCTGGCGGCTGGCAAGCCGGCCGCTGCCCGATGTGCCGGCCGACCGCAGCGAGCAGCAGCGGCTGGTGCGGGACCTGATCGAACAGTTCAGCGCGCTGGCCGGGCTGATCGCGGAGGACATGGTGCGAAGCCCCGCCTGGCGGTTCCTGGAGATCGGCCGACGGCTGGAACGGGCGCTGGCGATCTGCCGGATGGTGCAGCAGATGCAGCGCGCGCCGGGCGAAAGCGATGCCCTGTCGGTGATGCTGGACCTGTGCGACAGCCAGATCACCTATCGCTCCCGCTATCTGGCGCGGCCGTCGCGCAACGCCGTGTTCGATCTGCTGCTGCTGGATCCGGACAATCCCCGGTCGCTGATGTTCCAGCTGAACCGGTTGAACGCCCATATCGAGGCATTGCCGCCGCTCGCCGACGATGGCCTTCCCGAAGCCCCGCTCAGGGCGTCGCGCGCGGCGCGGGCCGCCTTTGCCGGGCTGACAGCAGGGGATGTGGGCGAAGCGCTTCTGTCTGAAACGGACGAGCGGCTGAGGGCGTTGTCCGAAGCGGTTTCGCTGCGCTATTTCCTGCCTATCGAGCGCGCGGACGGGAAGGGCGGCGGCCAGTTTCTTGCATGATCTATGATGTCAGCCACAGGACGATCGTGCGTTATACCGGGCCTGTCCGGCTGGCCCGGTTCAACCTGCGCCTGCGGCCCGCACCCTGGCCGGGGCAGACCCTGCACGGCCATGAGCTGCTGATCGATCCGGCCCCGGCCTCCGTGCAGCAGGCGTTCGGCCCCTGGCATGTGACCCGCGACAGGCTGGCGATTGGCGAACCGATCCAGCGGCTGATGGTGGAGAGCCGCTTCACCGTGGAGGTGGCCGAGCCCGGCTTCCTGTTGCAGACGGTTCCGGCGCCCAGCGTCGGGCAGATCCGCGCGGAGGCGCTGACCCACGGCGGGCTGGATGCGCTGGCGCCGTCTGCCTATCTCTATGCCTCGTCCGTCGCCCGGCCGTCGGCCGTCATCGCGGACTGGGCCCGGCCGATGCTGGGGGATGAGGCCGGGGTGGTTGCGGCCGGCCGCGCGCTGATGGCCGCGATCCACGCCGGCTTCCGCTATGACGCGAAGGCGACCCGGACGGATACGCCGCCCGAAGAAGCCTTCGCCAAGCGGCGGGGCGTCTGCCAGGATTTCGCCCATGTGATGATCGTTGCGGCCCGCGCGCATGGCATCCCGGCCGCCTATGTCAGCGGCTATCTGCGCACCTTGCCGCCACCGGGCAAGCCGCGGCTGGTGGGGGCGGATGCCATGCACGCCTGGGTGGCGCTGTGGTGCGGGGAGCAGCTGGGCTGGATCGGCTTCGATCCCACCAACGACTGCCTGGCGGATGCCAGCCACATCTTCGTCGCCATGGGCCGCGACTATGCCGATGTCGCCCCGCTGGACGGGGTGTTCCACGGCGGCGCGGACCAGTCGATGGACGTCGCGGTGGACGTGATTCCGCGTCAGGCCGGGGAGCAGGTCTCCGCGGCCTGAGCGGCCGCCGTCAATCCACGAGGTACAGTTGTTTGAGGCGCGCGATGTCGGCGTCCGTCAGCTTCAGGTCCTCCGCCAGATAGCGCTTGATTCCGCCCTTCGCCTCGATGGCGGCGAAGCTGGCTTCGAGATAGCTGCGATCCACGCCCATCAGCGCCTGGGTCACATCCGGCGGGAGGCTGGCGAACATGCGCGCCGTCGGATCGTCGGCGGACGGCGGCTTGGGCCGGTAGGTCTGGTTGGACAGCAGATAGTCCGCCATCGCCGTTTCGAAGGGCACGCCCAGCGTTGTCAGCAGCAGCGCGGCCGCGAGGCCGGTGCGATCCTTGCCGGCGGAGCAGTTGAAGGCGAGGGGGCTGCGCCCGTCCACCAGTTCGCGCATCATGCGGGCATATTGATCCGCGAAGGTGAAGGGCATCTGGGCATAGAAGCCGGCCATCGCCTTGCGCGTTGCCTCGACAGTGACGGGGCCGCCCCGGAACATTGCTTCCAGCGCGCCGGTATCCAGCCCGTAATCGGTGGCCAGCACCGTGGGCTGAACGCCTTCGGGCCAGTTCACGGCGTCGCGGGCCCGCTCGTTGGTGGCGCGGAAGTCGCAGATCGTCTGGATGCCGAGCTTGCCCAGCCGCTGGAAATCATCTGGCGTCAGGCCCGACATCACGGCAGACCGATAGAGGCTGCCCCAGGCGGTTTCCCGGCCATCGAGCGTGCGATAGCCGCCGAGATCGCGGAAGTTGCTGCCGCCATCCAGCGGCAGCAGCCGCTCAGCGGTTCGCACCGTTTGTCCGCGTGCGTCCTTCAGCAGGAAATAGGCGCGGGGCCAGGGCGCGACCGGGAGGGTGGCGGAATCGCCGGCCGCGACCGCCAGCTTCTGTCCGCGCCCCGGCGGCGCGTCGGCCGCCGGGATCTGCCACACGGTCACCGGGCCTTTCAGCCCCGTCCAGCGCAGGGAGACCATATTGCCCTCGCGGCTTGCCAGCGCGACGGGCGCTTGCGCCTCGCTTCGGGCGTCGAGCGGCGCGGCGATCGCCAGCGGAAGCGCCAGCAGGGCCGGAATCAGGAAATGATGTCGCATGTCCGTCCCTCCGTTCAGAAGTTGAAGCGCACGCCGCCCATGAAGCGGCGGCCGATCTGCTCGACCTCGGTCGGGCGCACCCGCTCGCCCTGGTAGGCGACATAGATTTCGTCGGTCAGGTTGTTGGCGTCGAAGAACAGGCCGATGTTCTCGCTGACCTGCACGCGTACCGCGAGGTCGAGGTTGCCATAGCCGGCCCGCTTCTCGTCGCCCGCCGAGCCGACTCCGAGGCCGCCCAGCGTATCCACCCAATCCGACCGCCACTGGTAGGACAGCCGGGTCGAGACGCCGAATTTCTCGTAGAACAGCGAGGCGTTGACGACTGTGTCCGATGTGCCGGGGAAGGCTGCGCCCTGGCGGTCAGGTGTGTCGAAGCTGCCGCCGATGAAGGCGATGTTGCCCTGGAAGCCGAAGCCGTCGAGCGGGCCGGGCAGGAAGGTCCACTGCTGGAGATAGGCCAGCTCCACGCCATAGAGCTTGCCCTTGTCGCCGTTCAGGGTGGAGATGAAATCATAGCCGGACCGGTCGATGCCATCGATGTCGTAGCGGTCGTCCCCGACCTTCACGCGGCTGTCGTAGAGGACATTTTCCACCCGGCGATAGAAACCCGAGACGGAGACGAGCCCGTCGCCGGGCAGATAATATTCGAGGCTGGCGTCCGCCCCCCAGGTGTATTCCGGCTTCAGATAGGGGTTGCCCCCTGTCACCGTGCCCGGGATGCTGGTGTCGCTGATGGCGGCGCCCACGCGGATCTGCCCGAACGAGGGGCGGGCGACCCCGCGCTGGACCGACGCGCGGGCGACGATGTCGTCGCTGAGGTCGAACTTCGCGTTGACGCTGGGGAACAGATCCCACCGGTCGGACGAGACATCGAGCGGCTCATAGACCGCGCCCACCTGCACCACCCCGCTCGACGTCTGGCGGAAATTTTCGAGCCGGGCGCCGAAGACGATCTGGCCTGAGGCCAGTTCCCAGGTGGCCCGCGCATAGGCGGCGAACAGCTTCTCGTCGATCTCGTAGCGATCGATCGGGCGGATATTGTTGTCCGGATTGTAGCGGCCTGCCGCTTCCAGTTGCGCCAGTGCGGATTCGAGGTCGCCGCGCAGGCGCGCGTTGTCGACATAGAAGAACTGCATGCCGCTGGGAAAATTCGTGCGCCAGGGCCGCGTGGTGACATAGCTGGCGGCCGGGAGCCCCGGCACCACCACTTGCGTGGACGTGGCCAGCACATTCCCGCTGATGTCGCGCTTGTCATACTGGAGGCCGAAGCGCACCGGCATGTCGCCGAAGCGGCCGTCGAGGTCGGCCTTTGCCGTCCAGCTGTCGGCTTCGATGCGGGATTCCAGCGGCAGGGCGACGTTCAGATCGAAGGCGCCCTGGTTCAGCGCCCGCGTGCCGGATCCGCGCGCATAGGTGCCGGCGGTCGCGCCGGGAACGGTGGTGAACAGCTGCACGATCGGGAGGTCCACATCGTCGCGCGTGTAGGTGAGCGAGGGGCGGAAGGTGCGGTTGAACTGCTGGTTCTGCAGGATCAGCGGCAGGTCGGTCGTGTTGAGGATGCGGGTGTAGTTGGCGCGCCAGTCCAGCTTCCAGTCGTCCGGAAGTTCATGGCCGCCGCCGCCTGTCAGGATCAGGTTGCTGTTGTAATAGCGGCCGTCGCTGAGGGAGCCGCGCACCGGCACCGCCACCAGGTCGCCGGCATCATTTCCGCGCACGCCGCCCGCCTGTGCGCCTGCCAGGTTGAACACATATTGGTTGCGAAGCTCATGGTCGCGGAATTCCGACCAGACGCCCTTCAGGAACAGCGTCTGCCCGTCGGCCGGGCGGAATTCCACGCCGGCGGAGGCGCCGTTGTTTTCCCGTGTCAGCAGATAGTTGCGGAAGTCCATGGTGCTGACGACATCGTTCGCGTCATAGGCGAACTCGCGGTTGTCGGTGATCTGGTCGCGGCGATAATGGGAACCGGCGAGCATCACACCCCAGGTGTCGTTCGACCAGGAAGCCCTGAGCGAGCCCTGCCGCTGCTCGCCGCCGCCCAGCTCCATCCAGCCATAGCCAAGGTCGCCCGACAGCGCGAACCCCTTGGCATCGAAGGCGGAAAAGGTGCGCATGTCGATCTGGGCCACGATCGCTTCGGCCGGAATGTCGGGCGTGAGCGATTTGTTGACCGCAATCGACGACAGGATCACCGACGGCACGGCATCGAAGCGGAAGGCGCGCGTCGCGCCGCCTTCGTCCACGCCGATCACCGGCACGCCGTCGAAGCTGACGCTGGTCCAGCGATTGGGGGCGCCGCGCACCTGGATATAGCGTTCCTGCCCCTGATCGCGCTGCACGGCGACCGCCGGAAGCCGGGCGAGCGCGGCGGCCGAGTTCTGGTCGGGGAAGCGGCCGATCGAGTCCGCCGCCACGATGGCGACAAGGTTGTCGGCGTTGCGCTGCTCTTCCACGGCGAGCGCCTGGGCATCGCGGATCGGCGCATAGACGGTGATGGTTTCGCCATCGGATTCATCCGCGGCGGGCGCCGTCTGGGCGGCTGCCGGAACGGAAATCATGGCGACGCCAAGTGCGGCGACGGACGCGGTGAGCCTGAAACGCGGGAACAGTACAGCCATCTTGCGAGCCCCTTTTCGAGTGAGTGATGGGCCGCTAGCGCCCGACTGTTTCGGCACGGAGGCTGTTGGAAGACACTATTCAGACCGTTTCATTGCGGCCCGATTTCAGTGCGACAAACGTCGCAGTCCCCATCTGTTTCCGACGAACGGCGTTCATCGAACAGCCGTTGCCCCTGCCCGCGAATGCAGGTTGAACGGCCGCCACAACCAGAATGACCCATTTCGGGGGGATGTTTCTTCAGATGTCGAACCTTGTCGGCCGCCCGGTGTTGGCCCTGCTGGCCTGCGCCCTGTTTCCCGCCGCTGGCCATGCCCAGGAACGGGTGGGCGCGCGCACCGTTTATCAGGCCGCCTTCTTCACGACCTTCGCGCCCGCGACGGCGCTGCAGCTGGTGCAGCGGGTGCCGGGATTTCAGCTGGAAGATATCGACCAGGATGTGCGCGGCTTCGGGCAGGCGGCCGGCAATGTGGTGATCAACGGGGAACGCCCCAGCACGAAGAGCGATGACCTGGAGACGATTCTGGGCAGGATCCCGGCAGCGCGGGTGCTGCGGGTGGAAGTGGGGCCCGGCGATGGCTTCGGGGCGGAGTTTGCGGGCCGCCCGCAGGTGCTGAACCTGGTGCTGACGGAGGATGCCGGCGTCGCCGGCACGGCCCAGCTGAGGCTGCGGCGGCCGTTCGAAGGCAGGATCCGGGCGGACGGGCAGGCATCGGCGCTGCTGAAGCGGGGCCGGTCCAGCTTCAATGTCGCGCTGGACTACAACAATGACGAGATCACCGATTACGGCCGCGACGTGCTGACGACGCTGCCCGGCGGGGAATTGGTGGAGGTGCGCGACAAGCACAACGCCACCCATGATCCGGAAGCGAATGTCTCGTTCGGATGGTCGCACGATGGCGGAACAGACCGGAAGGCCAATCTGAACGGCCGCTTCGCCATCGGCCGCTTCCAGCTGTGGCAGACCAACCATGTGACGCCCGTGGGCGGGCAGGTGCGCGACGATGTGCTGGAGCAGGACTATCGTGGCCGCCAGTTCGAGCTGGGCGGCGACGTGACGCGCCCGCTGGGCGACGGGGCCATCAAGCTGATCCTGCTGGCCACCCGCACCGATCGCGACCGGGAGGAGCTGGTGCTGAACCAGGCGTCCGGCCAGATCCTGGGCGGGATTTCCCAGCTGCAGCACCTGAAGGAAGCGGAAAGCGTGGCGCGGCTCGTCTGGTCGTTGCCGTCAACCAGCGGCTGGTCGGTCGAGCTGGGCGGGGAGGCGGTGATGAACCGGCTCGACAGCGAGGTTGACCTGTATGAGATCGGGGCGGACGGCGGGCAGACGCCGATCGACCTTCCGCTGGCCAATGCAGTCGTCCGCGAGATCCGGGTTGAGCCCTTCGTGAACATGGGGCGGAAGCTGGCGAACGGCCTGCGCGTCGATTTCGGGCTGACCTTCGAACGATCCCGCCTGACCGTCAGCGGCGACGCGACGGCTGAACGCACGCTGTCCTATCTGAAGCCCAAGGCGAGCCTCGATTGGCGGACCGGGCGCTGGCAGCTGCAGGCGAAGGCGGAACGGACCGTCAACCAGCTGAACTTCGGTGATTTCATCAGCCTAGCCGAACTGACGAACGACCGGGTGAACGGCGGCAATGCCGATCTGGTGCCGCAGACCGCCTGGGAATTCCTGCTGACGGCGGAACGGCCCATCCTGGGATCGGGCGTGATCCGGGGCGAACTGGGCATGAACTTCGTGCAGCAGGTTCAGGATCGCGTGCCCGTGGAAGGCGGGCTGGACGCACCCGGAAACCTGGGTTCGGGCCGCATGCGCATTGCGCGGCTGAACCTGGATGTGCCGCTGGAACGGCTGGGCATCCCCGGCGGCCGCGCGACGATGCGCTTTTCGCTTGTCGATACCGAGGTGCAGGATCCCTACACGCTGAAGGACCGGCATTTCAGCGGCTATACGCTGTGGCTGCTGGATGCGGGGTTCCGACAGGATCTGGGCCGCTTCGCCTGGGGCGTGGACAGCTATTCCAACCCCGGATCGACCCAGTTCCGCCGCAACGAGGAGGACCGGAACTTCCGGCAGAACCCCTTCGTGGAAGCGTTTGCGGAATTCCGGCCCGATCCGCGCACCACGCTGACGCTGCGGGCGGAAAACCTGTTGGACGTGAAATTCTACCGCGAGCGCACCTTCTTCTCGCCCGATCGGTCGAACCCCGAGCCCTTCCTGCACGCGTTCCGGACCCGGCAGGAGCATATCACCATGTCGCTGACGCTGAAGCGCACCTTCGGCTGACCCGGCGCGATCAGGGCGGCTGCCCCCTCCGGCCATTGCATGCAGGGCTGTGATTGGCGATGCTTGCAGAATCTGCAAGACATCTGCCGATAAACATAGCAAACTAAGCATTCTGCCGCATGCGGTGAAGGAGGGGGTTGGCGTTGGCTGGTTCGGAGAAGCGGTTTCGGCATCCGCCGGAGTTCTACACAAATCCCGAGAACAGCATCGGCTATCTCGCTCGCGTCGTCTTCCGGTCGTTTTCGCGCCTGCTGGAGCAGGGGACGCTGACGCAGGATGTCTCTGCCGGGCAGTGGCGGTTCCTGCGCCAGCTCTGGCGGCAGGACGGCATCACCCAGCGCGAGCTGAGCGAGCGGGTGGGCATGCGCGAACCGACGACCGTGGTTGCGCTGAACGGGCTGGAAAAATCCGGCTTCATCATCCGCAAGAAATCGACCGAGGATCGCCGCAAGACCTTCATCTACCTGACGCCGCACGCCCGCAAGCTGGAGCTGATCCTGGCGCCGATGAACGCCGAGGTGCATGAGATCGCGACGCGCGGCATGACGGACGAGGAAGTCGATGTCCTCCAGAGCCTGTTGCGCCGGGTGATCGCCAATCTGGCCGACGAGACGGCGAAGCTGAAATTCCTGTCCGACGTGAGGGCCTGATCCGGTGCCGCGCATTGCCGTGATCGCGGGCAGCACCCGCGAAGGATCGTTCAACGGGATGCTGGCGGCGCTGTCGGCCCGGGCGCTCAGGGGGCATGGCGCGGAGGTCACCGAGATCGACCTGGGCGCGTTCGACCTGCCGATCTATTCGCTTGCGCTGGAAGCAAATGCCTTCCCGGCCGACGCGCTGCGGCTGAAAGAATTGCTGGTCGCGCAGGATGGGCTGCTGATCGCGTCCCCGGAATATAATGGGTCCGTGTCGCCGCTGCTGAAGAACGCCATCGACTGGGCGTCGCGCCCGACCGGTTCGGAAAGCCTCGTCGCGCTGACGGCCTATCGCGGCAAGGTGGCGGCGATCATGTCCGCCTCGATCAGCCCGTTCGGTGGGCTGCGCGGGCTGATGCACCTGCGGCAGATCCTGACGACGGTGCAGATGCTGGTGATTCCGGAGCAGGTGATGGTGCCCAACGCCCATTCCGCCTTCAACGAGGCGGGCGCGCTGAAAGAGGCGCTGCCGGCCTCGCTGGTGGAGATGACGGCGGCGCGGCTGGTGAAGGTGGCGGCGGCGCTGTCCGCCTAGCGGGGGATATTCTCGCCCCAGTCGGCCTCAAGCCCGGCGATCATGGCGGCATATCGGTCCGGCCCCAGCGCGCCGGCGATCTGCGCGGACAGTGCATCCATCGCGAGCTGGGCATCCTGGCGCATGCGGGCGCCCTTTTCCGTGAGGGACACCACATGGTGGCGCCGATCAAGCGGATCGACATCCAGCTCGATCATCCCCAGCTTCACCATCTGCGCCAGCGTGCTGTGGATCGCCTGCCGCGAGATGCCGAGGTTGCGGGCGATCTCGGACGGGCGGACGATGCCGCTGACGACATTCGTCATCACCATCGACTGCGGCCGGTTCACATCCGGCCAGCCTTTCGCATGCAGGGCGGCCTGCAATCCCTCGTCCATCCAGCAGAAACGCTGGAAAAGGGCTATTATGAGCTGATCGGAACGCACCTGAACGGGCTAGATGCAGCAGTGGCGCGGCGCAAGCCCGTGCGACGCCTTGCCGGCGTTGTCAGGGCAATTTCCTTAGGATACTATCTTTTTCCATAATGGCCGGAAGGCTGCAACCGGGGGGAGAGAGCACCGCCATGCTGGGTTTGATGCAGGATGTGCCGCTGACGGTGGACCGGATTCTGGACCATGCCGCCGCGTGGCACGGCACGCGGGAGCTGGTTTCGCGCGATGCGGAGGGGCGGGTCACCCGCTCCAGCTATGCGGCGGTGCATGCCGACGCGAAGCGGGTTTCGAACGCCCTGTCCGATGCCGGCATCCGGCTGGGGGACCGGGTGGCGACGCTCGCCTGGAACAGCGCCCGGCACCTCGCCGCCTGGTATGGCGCCTGCGGCATGGGGGCCGTGCTGCATACGCTGAACCCGCGCCTCTATCTGGAGCAGATCGCCTATATCGCCAACCACGCCGGAGACCGGCTGCTGATCGCCGACCCGGCCTGCGCCGATCTTGTCGCGCAACTGCTGCCGCAGGTGCCCTCGATCGAGCGGGTGATCTTCTTCTGCGACCGCGCCTCGTTGCCGGAAACGCCCTATCCGGCGACCGCCTTCGATGACTGGATCGCCGGATACCCGGCCGAGTATCGCTGGGGCGGCTTTGACGAGCGGACCGCCTGCGGCCTTTGCTATACCTCGGGCACCACGGGGAATCCGAAGGGCGTCCTCTATTCGCACCGGTCTAACAGCATCCACGCGCTGATGACGCTGCAACGCGATGCGCTGGGGCTTTGCGCGCGCGATTCCGTGCTGCTGGTGGTGCCGATGTACCATGCCAATGCCTGGGGCGTCGTCTATTCGGCGCCCGCGGTCGGCGCAAAGCTGGTGATGCCGGGGCAGCGGATGGATGGTGAATCCATCTACAATCTCATCGAGCAGGAAGGCGTCACCTATTCCGCCGCCGTGCCCACCGTGTGGCAGATGCTGTTGCAGCACATGCGCGATGGCGGCCACAGATTTTCCACGCTGGAACGGGTGACGATCGGTGGGTCGGCCTGCCCGGAATCGATCATCCGCGCCTTCCGGGATGACTATGGCGTGGACGTGATCCAGGGCTGGGGGATGACGGAAACCTCGCCGCTGGCGACCGTTTCGGTGCCGAACGCCAGCGTTGCGGCAAAGCCTGCGGACGAGCAGATCGCCTACAAGCTGAAACAGGGCCGGTTGCTGTGCGGGCTGGACCTGAAGCTGGTGGACGACGAAGGCAGGCGTCTGCCGCACGACGGGAAGACGCCGGGCCGGCTGATGATCCGCGGGGAGACGATCGCGTCGGCCTATTTCGGCGGCGAAGCGGGCGATGTGCTGGACGCGGAAGGCTTTTTCGATACCGGCGACGTCTCTACCCTTGACGCCGAGGGCTATATGCAGATCACCGATCGCGCCAAGGATGTGGTGAAGTCCGGCGGCGAGTGGATCAGTTCGATCGAAATCGAGAATATCGCCACGGGCCACCCCGCCGTCGCGCTGGCCGCGGTCGTTGGCGTCGCCCACCCGAAATGGGACGAACGGCCGATCCTGCTGTGCCAGCTGAAGCCCGGCGCCAGCGCCGATGCCGAGGGGCTGAAAGCCTATCTGACGGACAGGATTGCCCGCTGGTGGATGCCGGACGATGTGCTGTTCGTCGACGAGATCCCGCTGGGGCCGACGGGCAAGATCGACAAGCGTGCCATCCGCGCCGGGCTGACGGGCTATCGGCTGCCCTTCGAAGCCGCACGCTGAACAGACGCAATCACGGGGAGAGTGGGATGGATCCGAACGGGATCGAAGGGCTGGACGCGCAATTCATTGGCCGGGTATCGCCCACCATGCCGCGCATCATGGCGGGCGGGCATCCGTGCCAGGGGATCTACTGGACGAAATCGGGCACGCGGCCGAAAGTGGCGATCATCGCCACCCACTATAATGTCGATTTTTCCGAACATTATATCGCGCCCTATTTTGCCCGTCAGGGGTTCGGCTTTCTGGGCTGGAACACCCGCTATCGCGGGGTGGAGGACCAGTTCCTGCTGGAACATGCCGTGCTTGACATCGGCGTGGGGATGCGCTGGCTGAAGGAGGAGGCCGGGGTCGAGCGGATCGTCATCCTTGGCAATTCCGGCGGCGGTTCCCTGATGGGGGCCTATCAGGCCGAGGCCATATCGCCCACCCTGTCGGACCGTCTGCCAAGCGCGGGGCAGGATGCGCTGGCACAGCTCATCAAGGGCGATCTCTACATTTCCTTCAACGCGCACCAGGGGCGGCCGGAGGTGCTGACCGACTGGATGGACGCCTCGGTGATCGACGAGAATGATCCGGTGGCGACCGATCCGGAGCTGGATCCCTTCAACCCCGACAACGGACCGCCCTATTCGGACGCCTTCATCGCGAAATATCGTGCCGCCCAGCGCGCGCGGAACCAGCGCATCACCGATTGGGCGAAGGCGGAACTGGCGCGGCTGAATGCGGCCGGGGTGCCCGACCGGCTGTTCCCTATGTTCCGCTGCTGGGGCGATGTCCGCTGCGTGGATCCGTCCATCGATCCGTCGGACCGCAAGCCGAACTGGTGCTATCGCGGCGATCCGAAGATCGCCAACCGCACCCCCAGCATCGGCCGCGCCAACATGATCCGGACCTGGCTGAACATGTGGAGCCTTGAGACATCGCCTTGCCAGGGCGCGCCGCATCTGGCGAAGCACGACACCCCCGCGCTGGTGGTGCAGGGGCTGGCGGATACGGGCGTCTTCCCCAGTGATGCCCGCAAGATCTTCGATTTCCTGGGCAGCGCCGACAAGCGGCTGGAGCTGATTCCGGGCGCGCACTATTTCGAGGACAGCCTGGCCGAACGACAGGATGCCGCCGATCTCGTGGGCAGCTGGATCCGGTCGAAACTGTAATGCTGGCCGATGCCGGCATCGTGGAGGGTTTGCGCCGCGCCGGCCTGATCGGCGCGGAAGAGCCCCGGCTGGTGCCGTTGGCGGGCGGCGTTTCCTGCGATGTGTGGAAGCTGGAGACAGCTGAGGGGCCGGTGGTGGTGAAGCGGCCATTGGCGAAGCTGCGCGTCGCGGCGGACTGGCGCGCGCCTGTGGAGCGCGGCGCCAGCGAGGTGCGCTGGCTGCGCCGGGCGCGCGAAGTGGATCCCCGCATGGCACCCGAGGTGCTGGCCGAACTGCCCGGCCACGGCTTCGTGCTGCGCTTCCTGCCCGATGCGCCGGTCTGGAAGGACGAGCTTGTGGCTGGGCATGGGGCGCCCGGATTCGCCGCTGCCGTGGGCCTGCGCATTGCCGCCCTCCATTCGGCGACGGCCTTCAGCGACGCGGACCGCGCGGCCTTTCCGACCGACGAGATGTTCCGCGCCCTGCGGGTCGATCCGTTCATCCTGCATGTCGCCCGTGCCGACGCCGAACTTGCCCCGGTCCTTCATGCGATTGCCGACGATCTGACGGCCCGCAAGGTCGCGCTGGTGCATGGCGATGTCAGCCCCAAGAACATCCTCGTCCATGCGGACGGGCCGGTGTTTCTGGATGCCGAATGCGCGGTCTTTGGCGATCCGGCCTTCGACCTCGCCTTTTGCACCACGCACCTGCTGCTGAAGCATGTGTGGCTGGGCGGCGTGCGGCCTGCGGCCGAAGCGCTGGTTGCAGCCTATGCGGGCCGGGTCGACTGGGAAGCGCCGGACGCTGTTCTCGAACGCGCAGGCCCATTGACCGCCGCCCTACTTCTCGCCCGCGTGGAGGGAAAATCCCCCGCGCCCTATCTCATCGACCCTGCGCACCGGGACTGCGTGCGCGGACAGGCGCGGGCGCTGCTGCGCCGCCCTGCGTCCCTCGACCGGCTGGTCGCGGACTGGAAAGGACTGGAATGACCGCACGCATCGCCACGGTGACGGGCCGCCGCCTCTGGGATTCGCGGGGCCGCCCCACGGTGGAAGCCGAAGTCCGGCTGGACTCGGGTGCGGTGGGCCGCGCCATCGCCCCGGCCGGCGCGTCGAGAGGGGCCCATGAGGCGATCGACCTGCGCGACGGCGGCGCGGCCTTCGGCGGGTTTGGCGTCGACCGGGCCGTCGCCGGGATCGCTGCCGAAATCGCCCCCGCCATCGCCGGCATGGATGCGCGTGAGCAGGCGGCGGTGGACCGGGCGCTCTGCGATCTGGATGGCACGCCCAACAAGGCGCGGCTTGGGGCGAATGCCGTGGTCGCCGTGTCGATGGCGGTGCTGCACGCCGCTGCGGCCGATGCGCGCGAGCCGCTGTGGCGCTGGCTGGCCCAGGGCCGCAAGGTTCGAATCCCGCTGCCGGAAATCCAGATTTTCGGCGGCGGCGCGCATGCCGGCCGCCGCACCGACGTGCAGGATTTCATGGTGATGTGCCCGAAGGCCGGTTCGTTCCGTCGGGCGATGGAAATAACCCACGATGTGTTCCGGGCGGCCGGCCGGTTGATGGAGGAAAAAGGGCCGCTTTCGGGCGTGGCGGACGAAGGCGGCTGGTGGCCCAATTTCGCCTCGAACGAGGATGCGCTGGAAACGCTGACCCGCGCCATCGAGGCGAGCGGCCATAGGGATGTGTTCATCTCGCTCGACATCGCCGCCAACGAACTGGGCGACGAAAGCGGCTACCGGCTGGCGCTGGATGGGCGCCGCCTGTCTGGCGCGGACATGGCCGCACGTATGATCGAATGGACGAAGCGCTACCCGATCCTGTCCATCGAGGACCCGGCGGGCCAGGACGACTGGAAGACGATGGCGGCGGTGAATGCGGCCATCGGCAGCCATGTGCAGCTGATCGGCGACGATGTGCTGGTGACGAACGCCGCGCGGGTGGAGGCGGCGGCGAAGGCCGGAGTCTGCAACGCCGCCCTCATCAAGGTGAACCAGGTCGGCACCGTGACCGAAGCAAAGGCCGCGCTGGACGCCGCCGTCGCGCATGGCTGGGGCGCGCTGGTGTCCGCCCGCTCCGGGGAGACGGAGGATGTCACCATCGCCCATCTGGCGACCGGCTGGAACGCCGGGCAGCTGAAGGTGGGCAGTTTCACCCGGTCCGAGCGGATGGCGAAATGGAACGAGGTGCTGCGGATCGAGGAAGCCATGGGCGCCGACGCCGAGTTCGCCGGGGCGTCGGCATTCTTCGCGCCGGTGGCGCAGGCTCTGGCATGATCGTCCTCCACGCCCGACCCAGCCCTGGATTTCGCGCCGCCGTCGATCGCATCTTCGGCGCCGGGGTCGTCGTCCATGTCGATGAGGCCGCCCCGCTCGACGAAGTCGCGCCGGAGATGACGGCGCTGCTCCATGTCCTCACGCCGGTCACGCGGGAGGTGATTGCCGCCGCGCCGAAGCTGAAGCTGATCCAGAAGCTGGGCGTGGGCGTCAACACCATCGCGCTGGATGCCGCGCGCGAGCATGGCGTGGCGGTCTGCAACATGCCCGGCACCAACAGCCAGGCGGTTGCCGAGATGGCGCTGTCGCTGATGCTGGCGGTGCTGCGCCGCACGCCCTTCTTCGACCGGCGCACAAGGGCAGGGGAGGGCTGGACCGCGGATCCGTCCGAACTGGACAGCGTCGGCGAGATCGGGGGCCGAACTGTCGGCCTCGTCGGATTCGGCCATTCCGCCGGGCGGCTCGCCCCGGCGCTGGCGGCGCTGGGTGCGCGCGTTGCCTACACCGCGCGCACTTCGCGCGACGTGCCTTACGAATATTGGCCGCAGGAGAAGCTGAGCGCGGAATCCGACATCCTTTCCCTCCATATTCCGCTCACCGACGAGACGCGCGGGCGGATCGACCCGCTGGCGATGAAGCGTGGCGCCGTGCTGGTGAACACGGCGCGCGGGGAACTGGTGGACGAAGCGAAGCTCGTGCAGGCGCTGTCCGAAGGGCATCTGCGCGGGGCGGGGCTGGACGTCTTTGCGCAGGAGCCGCTGCCGGCCGAAAGTCCGCTCCTCTCCCTGCCCAATGTCGTACTGGCGCCGCACATCGCCTGGCTGACGCCGGAAACGCTGGTGCGGAGCCTGACCGTCGCCCATGAAAACTGCCGTCGCCTGTTCGGCGCGGAACCCCTTTTGCATCAGGTGGTCTAATGTCCTGTCCCGTCGTTCTCATCACCGGCCAGCTTCTCACCGACGCCGTCTGGCAGCCGCTGATCGATGCCTGGCCCGGGCGCGACATCATCCTTGCCGACAATCGGCACGACGACAGCATTGCCGGTTTCGCTGACTGGCTGCTCGCCGCCGCCCCGCCGGAGTTTGATCTGATCGCCCATGCCATGGGCGGTTTTGTCGCCTTCGAAGTGATGCGCCGCGCCCCCGGCCGCGTCCGCAGGCTCGTCCTCATCGCCACCCTCGCCTCGGCGGACGGGCCTGCCCAGACGGCGCGGCGGCAGGGCTATATCGACCTGGTGGAATCGGGCCGCTTCGATCAGGTGGTGGAGGAACGCATTCCGATCCTTTTCCCGGAGCATCGGCGCAGCGACGAGCGGTTTCTGGGCATCGCGCGGCAGATGGCCGCCGACACCGGCGCTGAGACCTTCCTGCGCCAGCAGCGCGCGATCATGGCCCGGGCGGACAGTCGCCCGGCGCTGAAGGACATCAAGGTTCCCACGCTGCTGCTGCGCGGCGCGGGTGACGGCATCACGACAGACGCGCAGCAGCAGGAGATGCTGGCCGCGATCCCCGGCGCCCGCCTGGAGACGATTGCGGGGGCCGGGCATCTGCCCACGATCGAAGCGCCCGAAATCGTCGTTCCGATGCTGGCGGCGTTCCTCGACGGCTAGGCCGTTTCCCTAGGACTTCAGTTCGGCGCGGACGAGTTCCGTCCCCTGCACCATTGCCCTCAGCTTCGCCTGCGACTGTTCGCGGCTGTGATATTTCATCCCGCAGTCGGGCGCGATCCACAGCCGTTCGGCATCGACATGCCGCAGCGCCTGCCGGATGCGCGCCGCCACCGTTTCCGGTGTCTCCACCTCGGGCGTGGAGAGATCCAGCACGCCATACATGATGATCTTGTTCGGCAGGTCTTCGAGGATGGCGGGATCCAGCCCCGGCTGCGCCGCCTCGATGGAGATCACATCCACCACCGAGGCATCGAGTTCGGCGAGGAAATCATAGGCCTTGGGTTTTGCGACATGCGCGCCATGCACCATCGCGTAGCCGAAGCAGATGTGCAGCGCGGTCGTGCCCTCCACCCCGTCGAGCGAACGGTTGATCGCTTCGATGGCATAGGCGTTCGCTTCGGCCGCACGGGCCTGCAGATAGGGTTCGTCCAGCTGCACCACGTCGACGCCGGCTGCGAACAGGTCGCGGACTTCGGCATTGACCGCATCGGCATAGTCCATCGCCAGCGCGCGGGCGTCCGGGTAGAATCCATTTTCGGCCTGCTGCGTCATGGTGAAGGGGCCGGGCAGCGTCAGCTTCACCGGCTTCGTGGTGTGCCGCCGCAGGAAGGCCGCATCCTGCGCCTCGATGGGGCCCAACCGCCGGATCGGGCCCGAAACGAGCGGCACCGGGTTCGCCTTCCCCGTGCGGTCGATGGCGGTGCCGTGCTTTTCGGTATCGATGCCGGAAAGGGCGGTCGCCAGCCGGTTGGAATAGCTTTCCCGCCGCATCTCGCCGTCGCCGACGATGTCGATGCCGAGTTCTTCCTGGTCGCGGATCGCCATCAGCGTGGCGGCTTCCTGCGCGTCGGCCAGCCACGGCTCCGGAATCCGCCACAGCGTTTCGGCGCGCACGCGCGGCGGCAGGCTGGCCTTCAGCCGCTCCCGGTCGATCAGCCAGTCCGGCTGGGGATAGCTTCCCACGATGGTCGTCGGCAGGATAGGATGGCCGCGCAAGGCAATTCCCTTCAGATTGTCAGTCTCGACGGCATTGCTTAGTATTCTACCCAATTCAAGCAGAATGAAACAGATTCGGTGACGTGGGGAGAGAGTTGGATGATCGATCTGGAGGCAATCCGGACACTGGCGGACATTCCGGCCGCCCATGCCGCGCGCCACGGGCAGGATATCGCGATCAGGTTCGGTGACCGGGAAACCAGTTTCGCCCAGCTTGATGCCGTTTCGAACCGGATCTCGAACCGGCTGGCGGCATCCGGCATCCGGCCAGGCGACAGGGTATCCGTGCTCAGCAAGAACCATGATTTCTGGTATCCGCTGTTCTTCGGCACGGCGCGGGCGCGGGCGTGCCTTGCCCCCATCAACTGCCGCCTGACGGCGCGGGAAATCGCCTTCATCCTGGGCGATGCCGCCCCGAAACTGCTGTTCGTGGGCGAGGATTTCTTCGAAACCGCGCTCGCCGCTGTCGACGGCATGGCGGACAGGCCGCAGCTCGTCGCGCTGTATGGCGCGCATCCGGCATTCCAGCCGCTAAACGAATGGATCGGCGCTGCGCCGGCGACGCCGCCGGCCGACCGGCCCCGGCAGGAGGATGACGTCCTCCAGCTCTACACCAGCGGCACCACCGGGCTTCCCAAGGGCGTGGTGCTGGAAAACCGCAACTACAGCCGCTTCCTGCAGATGGCGGCCGAGGTGGACGGCTTCGCCTATGACGAGGGCGAGACGGTGATGATCGTCATGCCCTTGTTCCATGTGGCGGGCACCAACGTCAGCTTCGCGGGGCTGGCACAGGGCAGCCGCATCGTGCTGGTGAAGGATTTCTCAGCCGCAGACGCCATCCGCCTGTTTGCGGCGGAACGGGTCGCCCACGCCTTCCTCGCACCCGCCATGATCCAGATGATGTTGCAGCAGCCGGAAGCCGGGGGCGGCGATTATTCCGCGCTCAGGTCCATCGCCTATGGCGCCTCGCCGATTGCGGAAGCCGTGTTGCGGGGCGCGCGGGCCACCTTTGGCTGCAAGTTCGTGCAATTCTACGGCATGACGGAATCGACGGGCGGCGGCTCCTACCTCTCCCCGTCCGCGCATGATCTGCCGGGCAAGCTCACCTCCTGCGGTCAGCCCTGGCCCGGCACGGACATGGCGATCATCGATGCCGACGGCAATCCGCTGGGCGACGGCGAGATCGGGGAGATCGTCATTCGCGGCGACGTGGTGATGAAGAAATACTGGAACCGGGACGCCGCCACGGAAGAGGCGATCGGCAGCGGCTGGCTGCGGACAGGCGATGTCGGCTATCGCGACGCCGACGGCTTCTATTTCGTCCACGACCGCATCAAGGACATGATCGTGTCCGGCGGCGAGAATGTCTATCCGGCGGAAGTCGAAAGCGCGATCATGGGCTGCCCCGGTGTCGCAGATGTGGCGGTGATCGGCGTGCCCGACGCGAAATGGGGCGAGGCCGTGAAGGCGCTGATCGTCGCCGCCCCCGGCCACAGCCCCGCGCGGGAGGACATCATCGCCTGGGCGCGGGCGCGGATCGCCGGCTACAAGGCACCCAAGAGCGTGGATTTCATCGAGGCGCTGCCGCGAAACCCGTCCGGCAAGGTGCTGCGGCGCGAACTTCGCCAGCCTTATTGGGAAGGGCAGAGCCGGGCAGTCGGCTGACGGCCCGGGCCCCGTTCACACGCCTATTTCGCCATCGCCGCATCATTGCGGGCCAGCGCATGCGCGAGGATCAGGCCTTGGCGCTTGGTGCCATCGGCCTGCATCGGATCGTGCGCCACGTCGCTTTCGTCGAAGGTCTGGGTCCAGGCGGCGAATTCCAGGCAGACGCCGTCCGGATCGAAGAAATAGACCGAGCGGACATAGACGCCGTCGTTCATTTCCGGCGAAGACTGGGTGGGCGAATTGTCGTGGTTCAGCACCTGGGTGACATCCACGCCCTTGTCGATGAGGCGCTGGTAATATTCATCGAACTTCTCGGCCGGCACGTTGAAGGCGATGTGGTTCATCGATCCATGCGCCGACATGAAGTTGCCGCGCGTCGGCAGCGCTTCCGGGGCGGAGATGCCCGGAACGGCCTCTGGGGCGGTGGGGAACCAGAAGAAGGCCAGGCTGTCGCCATTGCCGATATCGAAGAAGAAGTGCTGGCCGTTGCCGCCGGGCAGGTCCAGCGTCTTCACCAGCGGCATGCCCAGCACGTCGCGGTAGAACTCGACGGTTTTCGCCATATCCTTGCAGACGAGCGCGAGGTGATTGACGCCCCGGAACTCGAACTGGGTGTTTGTCTCGGCCATGATCTTCCTCCTCAGACAGTCGGGTTGGCGCTGGGGCGAGCCTTCATGCGCTCATACCAGCCCAGCAGATTGGTGCATTCCGGGGCGACCGGCTGGCCAACCTGGAAGCCGAAATCGACAAAGGCGAACAGCAACACGTCGGCCAGGGTCAGCCGGTCTCCGGCGACGAAGGCGCGGCCGGCGATCATCGGATCGAGCCATCTGTAGCCATCCTGCGCCATGGCCTTCAGCCCGGCGGCCGCCTCGGGCAGCACGCGCATCCGGGGGGTGAACATCGGCAGCCCCTCGGCGAAGCGGAAGCCGTTGGTCAGCGGCTCGCAGATCTTCAGATCGATGCGGCGGGTCCACATGCGGGTCATGGCGCGCGCCTCCGGCGTATCCCCGATGAGGGATTGGCCGGGGGAAACCTCGTCCAGATATTCGCAGATGGCCGTCACCTCGGTCAGCACCGAGCCATCGTCCAGCTCCAGCGCCGGTGTCTGCCCGGCCGGATTGACCGACACATTATAGGGCGCGCGCCGGTTCTCCCCGCCGCGCAGGTCGATTTCCACTTCGGGGATCGTCACGCCCCGTTCGGCCATGAACATCTTCACGACACGCGGATTCGGCCCGACCGAGTTGTAGAATTTCATGCCCGTCCTCTTGCCTCTCTATACGGCCATTCGCCGGCAATCGTCAATTTGATTGACGAATTGTGCAATGGTACCCCCGGCCTCGGCCAGCGGATGCGATAGAGGGTGCCGGTGGTCGAGGCGGTCACATAGGCGTCCCGCCTGTCGGGCCCGCCGAAGCAGATGTTGGTGATGCCGATGTCGGGCAGGGGCAGAAATGCCTGGTCGCCATCCGGCCCGAAGATGCTGATCCCGCCTTCCACCATCGTCGCCACGCAGACATGCCCGGATTCCTCGACCGCCAGACTGTCCAGCAGGCGGAAGGCCGGCGGCGTTCCGATAAACCGCCCCGGGGACCAGGGGCCGGGCGGCGCAAGCACGCCGGGCGAGACAATCTCCATCGCCCAGAGCCGGGCGGTCATCGTCTCGCTGACGAACAGGGTGCGGCCGTCGGCTGAAAGCCCGACGCCATTCGGCCCCATCATCTGCGCCCGCTGCCGGCTGATGCGCGAGCCGTCTGCGGCTGCATGATAGAGCGCGCCATGATCCCGGCCGCTGTCACGAACCTGCCCATGGTCGCTGAACCAGAAGCCGCCATGGGCATCGAACACCAGGTCGTTCGGCCCTTTCAGCCGCTCGCCCTCGAAGCTGTCATACAGCGTCGTCACGTCCCCCGTCGTCAGATCGACGCGCTGGATGCTGCCGCAAGCCTTGTCGTTCGCAGCGTGGCCGGGGAACAGAAGCCCGCCGGCTTCGTGCCACTGGAAGCCGCCGTTGTTGCACACATAGGCGGCGCCGTCGGGACCGATCGCCAGCCCGTTCGGGCCACCGCCCAGCTCGGCCACCACCGCAAGCGTGCCGTCCGGCGAAACGCGCGTCAGCGTTCCGCGGGCGATTTCGACCAGCAGCACCGATCCGTCGGCCAGCGCCACCGGGCCTTCGGGAAAGCGAAGGCCGGTCGCGACCACTTCGGGGGTGCCGTAACCGCTCATTCCCTGGGACGCGGGGCGCTCAGGAAGTCGGCGGCGCTGAAGCCCTCCGGCGCGGCGATTTCCACGATGGGATCCGTGCGATTGTCATACTCCATCCGGAGCGCGCGCGTGATCACGGCATGCATGTCATAGAGGCAGGTGATGTAGGTGAATTCGAAGATCTGCTCGTCGCTCCAGAAGCTCTTGAGCTTGGCGAACACCTCGTCCGGCACGCGGCCGCCGGCCTGGCTGAGGCAATCGGCATAGGCGAGCACGGCGCGCTCCTGGTCGTTGTAGCAGTCCGCCACCTGCCAGAAGGGGATGCCGGCGATCTTTTCCTCGCTGACCCCGAGGCCGCGCAGCGACTTGCAATGCTGGGAAAAGACGAACTGGCTCTGCTTCACCCAGCCGGCGCGGGTCTGGCCCAGTTCGCGCAGCACCGGATCGATCTTGCGGTCCGGGTGGCGATAGACCGCGAAGCCGTCGATCGCATGCTTGAAGATGTCGGGCGCCAGCGCATAGACCGTCCACCAGTCGCCGGGCGTGCCGGTGGCGGTTCCCGGCTCGGCGACGGGATCGCGGTCTCCGAACAGGCGGTTGTAATAGGCCAGCACCGTTTCGTTGGTGACTTCGGCGCGCGGAACCTGGCGCAGGATTGGCATTCGGGCCTCCTCAGGCAAATTTGCGGAATTCGGCGACATGGGCAGAGTCGAAATACTCGTCCAGCCGGGTGATCCTGCCATCGACGACCCGGCAGATGATGGCGCAGGGCAGGCGCACCAATCCGCCGTCGTGCGTGCGCTTTCCCTTCAGCACATGCTGCTGGACGAAGCCGCCGGGGAATGTGGTCAGCCGCCGGTCGGCATATTCGCGGTCGGTGATGCGGGCGACCATGCCGGTCAGCGTCTTCGCCGTCTGTTCAGGGGTCACGATCAGTTCGTCGGTGTTGTGCCAGATCTCGGCGTCGGGCGTGAAGCTTGCCTGCATGGTTTCGATGTCGCCCTGCTCGATGGCGTCGAAGAAGCGCGTCGCCATTGCCCGGATCTCGTCCTGTTCCGCCATTTCCGTCCTCCTCAGCGTCCGAACATGCGGCCGCCATTGGCCGCGATCAGCCCCGCGATGTCGTCACCACGGTAATCCGGGTCGGCCGATGGGCCGAAGGCCGCCAGCATGTCGCCCGTCACCGCCTCGGCCATGTCCTTCCACTCCGGGTGGGTGAAGATCCAGAACTCGTCGTCCTCGATCGCCCGCACGACCCGCTCGCCGATCCGCGCCGGCGACATGCCGCCCGCCAGCACGCCCTGCATCGCCTGGCTGGTCGCCGCCGCCTGCCCCGCTTCCACCTCTGCCGGTCGAAGATCGCGCGTGGTTTCCACGATCCGCGTGGCCGACATGCCCGGCATCAGCACCGAGATGCCGACACGGGTTGGCGCCAGTTCGTTCCTGAGCGCCATGGCGATCCCCAGCGTCGCATATTTGGAGCTGATGTAGGCGACCGAGATCGGCGGCGGCACGATCGCGACCATCGACGAAGTGATGACGAGGTGCGCCGGATTTCCGCTGGCCTTCATGTCCCCCAGGAAGGTGCGGCAGGCATAGAGATGGGCGTGCGCGTTCACCGCATAGTTCCAGCGCCATACCTCGGTGTCATATCGTTCGAACGGCCCCGACCCGCCGCCGACGCCCGCATTGCTGAACAGGATGCTGACAGGGCCAAAGGCGCGCGCGGCCTCTCCTGCGGCTGCCCAGCCGGCTTCGCTGGTGACATCCAGCGTCACGCCCATGGCCCGTGCGCCCGCATCGGAGAGGTCCCTCGCGGCCGCCGTCACCCGGTCGGTGTCGATGTCGGCCAGCACCAGCGATGCGCCCCTTGCCGCAAGCGCCCGCGCTGTGGCGAGCCCCAGCCCGCTGGCGCCGCCGGTGATGAACGCGGTCTTGCCGGCAACATCGGTCATTCCGCCAGATCCTTTTCAAGGTGGCGTGTCATCGCCAGCTGCGCCACGGCCGCCGCAATCGCGAACGGCACCAATGTCATCAGCGCCCAGCGCAGGCTGGCATCGCCATGCACGGGCTTCAGCCAATCGCTGACGCCGCCGACGAACAGCGGCCCCAGGCCAAGGCCGACGATGTTGAACATCAGCATCAGCACGGCCGCCGCCGTCGCCCGCGAACGCGGCGGCGTGAGGTTCTGCACAAGCGCAAGGGCGGGCGCCACATAGGCGGTGCAGGCCGCCATCGGGATCATCATCAGCGCCAGCGATAGCTGCCAGCTGTCGGCCATAAGGGCCGCGATCAGGGAGGGCGCGATGATGAGGCTGGCGATCGCGGGGATCAGCCCATAGGCGCGGGGTGACCGGGCGGCGAGGTGCGTGACCAGCCAGCCGCCGCCCAGCATGCCGATGCCGAATGTGATGCCGGCGGCGGGCGCGAACCAGGTCGCCATCGCGGAGATCGGCATTCCCTGCGTGCGCATCAGATAGGCGGGGATCCAGTTCAGCATGCCATAGCTGACGAAGGCCGACAGGCCGCTGCCGATCATCACCAGCCTGAGCGACGGGCGGCTGACGAACATGGCAAGGCTCTGGAGGAAGGGAAGGGCGGTGTCGGCCGGCTTGTGCCCGTCCATCGCGCCGCGCGCCGGTTCGCGCACAAGCAGGTAGAGCAGCGGCGCGACGAGGATGCCGACGGCCCCGATCAGCAGGAAGGCATTGCGCCAGCCGATGCTGTGCGCGGCCCAGCCGCCGAACGCCGCCCCCACGAACACGCCGAACGGGCCGTTCAGGGTGAAGATGGCGATGATCAGCGGCCGCCGGGCCGCCGGGTAATAATCCGCCAGCACCGACAGCGAAGGCGCCGTGCCGCCGGATTCGCCGGCGCCCACGCCGAAGCGCATGAGCGCGAGTTGCCAGAAGTTGGAAACCAGCCCGCAGGCGGCGGTGAAGCCGCTCCACACCACGCAGCAGATCGCGATCAGCTTCACCCGGTTCCAGCGGTCGGCCAGCATGGCAACGGGAACCCCCATCGCCGCATAGAAAAGCGCGAAGGCAAGCCCCGTCAGCAGCCCGAACTGGGTGTCGCTGAACTGCATATCGGCCCGGATCGGCTCCACCAGCACGCTCAGCAGCTGACGGTCCACGAAGTTGATGGTGCCAACCAGGAACAGCATCGCCAGCGCCACCGTGCGGCGAATTTCCAGCGAACGGTCGGTCTGCGACCCGTCAGCAGCCCCAGCCTCCAGCACGGCGGTCGGTTCCGTCATCTCTCTCCCCAGGCGGTTCTCCGCGTCCTCCCGAAAATGCTTAGGTATTTAAGTTTATCTGTCAATGTGCTTTACGAATGGGCGTGGGATGGCGGTCAAAAGGAGGAGGGGAGAAATGGATATCTGCGCGAAAACGGCCATCGTCACCGGGTCGGCCGCTGGTATCGGTCGCGCCAGCGCCGTTGCGCTTGCGCGTGCAGGGGCCGCCGGGATCGCGCTTGTCGACATCGATGGGCCGGGGCTGGAGGAGACGGCGCGGCAGGTGCGCGAATTGGGCGCGATCGCGACCGTTCACCGCCTTGATCTGGCCGATCTGTCCGCGACCGAAAGCTGGTTCCGCGCCCATGGCGACGTGGACATCCTGCACAACAATGCCGGGGTGGTTGCGGGCGGCCCGCAGTTTCCCGAAGCGGATGTCGGCCGCCTGGGCTGGATCATCGACGTGAACCTCGGCTCGCTCGTGATCGCGACCCAGATCGCCGCACAGGCCATGCACGCGCGCGGCGGGGGCGTCATCGTCAACACGGTCTCCACCGTCGCGCTCGGCACCGGCTTCCATGATGCGATGTACGCCACCACCAAGGCCGGGGTGATGATGTTCACCCGCTGCTGCGCCGGACTTCATGCGCGGTGGAACGTCCGCGTGCTGGGCGTGCTGCCCGGCCTCACCGACACGCCCATCCTCAACAAGACAGGCGCCGACGGCCCGTCGGACTGGATGCTGAACGTGCTTGCGAACAACGAGGCCTGCCGGCCCGAGGATATCGCGGACGGAATGATCGCCCTCGTCACGGACGACAGCCGCAAGGGCGGAGACTGGGTTGCCGTGCGCAAGATCGACGGCCGTATCGAGCATCAATGGGGCACGGCCGACACGGTCTAGCGCGTCGGCGCCGCCAGCATGTTGGTGCCGAACAGGTTCGACCATTGCTCTTCCGTCAGCACGGGCCGCGCGCTGGACAGGTTTGCGGCATTCTTCACGTCGGTGCCGCGCTGCACGGCGGGGCGCTCTCCGATGGCCGCGAACCAGCGTGCGACATCGGGAAAGTCATCCAGCGTCAGCCCGATGGCGCGGATGGCCCGCGTCCAGGGCCAGCAGGCGATGTCGGCGATGCTGTAATCGCCGGCCAGATATTCGGCCTCCTTCAGGCGGCCGTTCAGCACATGCAGCAGGCGGATCGTCTCGTTGCGATAGCGCGCCACCGGATAGTCCTGCCCCTCTGGCGCATAGCGGATGAAATGATGCGCCTGCCCCTGCATCGGCCCGAAGCTCGCCATCTGCCACATCAGCCATTGCTGCGCCTGGCTGCGGCGGCGCGGATCGGCCGGCATCAGCTGCCCGCTCTTCTCGGCCAGATACAACAGGATCGCTCCGCTCTCGAACACCGGCAGTGGGGCGCCGCCGCCGACCGGCGCATGATCCACGATGGCCGGCAGCCGTCCGTTGGGATTGATGCGCCGGTAATCGGGCGTCAGATGGTCGCCGGCCAGCATGTCCATCTTCAGCAGCTGGTGCGGCAGGCCGACTTCCTCCAGCATGATGGAGATCTTGTGGCCGTTGGGCGTGGGCGTGAAATAGACGTCGATCATCGGGCCTGCCTTTCCGCATGGTTGGCGCGTGCCGCGGTGAATACGGCTTCGAAGGCGGCGCGCCCGGCGGGATAGCCGCTGACGGAAAGCGTGACGCCCGCGATCTTCCACCCGCCGTCCCGCACAAGGTCATGGGAGTAGCGCCCGATCAGGTCGCCCATGCGCATCTCGCCCCCGATCTCAACGAAATGCGCGGCGTCGACGATGCTCGACGCGCGCGCGCCATCACCGTCCACATGCGCGCGGATATTGTGCAGGCGGTGGGCGGTGGCGGCAAAGCCTTCGAGAGAGCGGCAGCGGGCCGTCCATTCGTCGGCGCTTATCGGCCCGACCACCGATCCGATGGCACCATAGTCCAGCCGGATCTCGTTGGTGAACAGCGCCCGGAACGCGGCCCAGTCGCGGGCGTCGAGCGCCTCGGCATAGGCCAGCACGGCATCCGCCGCCGCTTGCCTGTCAAGGTAAGCGGCGGCGCTCATGCCGTCAGAACTTGAAGCCGGCCTCGACCGCGAGGTTCCGCGTCGGCTCCAGGTAGAGGATCGCGCGCGGCGCCGCGGTGATCGGCGCCGGCAGGTTGAAGGCGCTGCCGGTCGTCCGCTCATTCGTCAGGTTCTTGCCCACGAAGGCGAGGTACCAGCGATCCGCCTGGTCGCCGAACTGGACCCGAAGGTCGACCTTGGCATAGCCCTTCTGCACGCCGAAGGTCGGGCTCTGGTTGTCGGAGTTGAAGAACTTCGAACGCCCGGCGACCACCCCGGTGATGTCGAACTTGAAGTTGTCGCCCATGTCGAAGCGCGCATGCGCCGTGATGTTGCCGGTGAACTTGGAGGCATAGGCGACAGGGTATCCGGCAAGGTTGTTTGTGGCCGGGGTGCAGGTGGACGGCTGCGAGGCAAGGCAGGCCGCGCCCGGATAATCATCATACTTCACATCCTGATAGGAGGCGGAGCCGGTGATGTCGAAATTGGGCACGGGATAGACGGCGAGCGAGCCTTCGATGCCCTTCGAGGTGGCGCTGGCCGCGTTCCCCGTCAGGTAGCTGGAGGTGGCCGGCTGATAGACGGACACCTGCAGATCCTCGAACGTCGTCTTGTAGATGGAGACGTTGGCGACCACCTTGCGGTCGAACAGCGTCGAGCGGATGCCGGCCTCGTAGTTGGTCGATTTTTCCGGCTTGAAGGTGAAGGTCTTGTCGGTGGTGCCCAGCGTGTTGGACACGAAGCCGCCCGACTTCGACCCCTGACCATAGGTGGCATACCCCATGATGTCGTCGGTGAAGTCATATTGCAGCGTGAACGACGGATCGACATTGCTTTCGTCGATCGCGCCACGCGCGCTGGAGATGGGCCGGATCGCGAACGGGCCATAGACCAGTCGCGAAGCGAAGCTGCCGCGCTTGCTGGCGTGGGTGTAGCGCAGGCTTCCGATCAGGCGCAGGTCGTCGTTGAAGTTGAAGGTCCCCTGACCGAACACCGAATAGGATTCGGCGCGTTGATTGAACACGCTGTCGATGCGGCCGAAATAGGGGTTGCCGAACAGGTTCAGGATATTGAAGCCCTGCAGCTGCTGCAGCTCGTAATTCCCATAATCCCAATAGGCGCCAACGATATACTCGAAGCGCTTGCCGGTGGGGGACAGCAGGCGGATTTCCTGGGAGAACTGATCGAATTTTTCGGGGAAGCTGTTGTAAACGCTGTTGTTGGTGATAGCCCCGCCACTGTTGGGGATCGTCTGATCGAAACCGTTGACGATGTTGGCGTCGAACTTGCTGTAACCGGTGATCAGCGTGAGCGTGTAATCCCCGAACTGGATGTTTCCGGTGCCGGAAATCATCCACGACTTGTTCCAGATGCCCTCCGGCCCCAGCGCAGACTCTTCCAGATAGCGATCTTCCTGCGGATCCTGCGGGCCGGTGAGCGAGCTGGAGACGGAGATGCCGCCCGAATAGCGCCGGTTCGAATATTGCACCTTGGCGGTGTAGTCGAACTGGTCCGAAGGCTCCCACTTCAGCGTGCCGCGAACGGTTTCCTGTTCCAGCTTCGGATCGTCCTGATCGGTCGCGCGGTTGTAGATATAGCCGTCTTGCCGGACGACATTATAGGCGACGCGGAAGCCGAGCGTTTCGGAAATGGGGCCGGCGAAATAGCCGGAAATGTCCGGGCCCTTCATGTCGAAGCTGTACAGGCCGGACACCTTTCCCTCGAATTCCCGCGTTGGCCCGGCGGACACGACGCTGACGGCGCCGGCCGCGGTGTTCTTGCCGAACAGCGCGCCCTGCGGACCGCGCAGCACTTCCACCCGCTCCAGATCGAAGAAGGGCGATTCCGCCTGCCGCGAGCGGCCGGCATAGATGCCATCGACATAGAGCGAGACGGACTGGTCGAAGGCGAAGTTCGCCGGCGGCGAGCCGAAGCCACGGATGTAGATCACATTGTTGCCAGCTGTCGTCTGCACGAAGACGTTCGGCGTGTAGTTCATCATCGCCCGGGCATCGGCGACATTGAACTTCGAAAGCTGTTCACCCGACACGACCACCATCGAGATCGGCACGTCCTGCACATTCTGCGCGCGCTTGGTGGCAGTGACGATGATGTCGGTGGACCCGCCCGATGGCGTGTCGACGGCGGCGGTTTCCGCCTGGTCGGCGTCTTCAGCGGCGGCAGGCGCAGCAGCCAGCATGGCCGCAGCGGCCACGCTGGACAGCAGAATCCAGTTGCAGGACTTCATTCGGAATCCTCCCTTGAGTGGTTCGTCGACGGTACGGGATCTCCGGTCCTCATCCGTCAATCTGATTGACCCTTAGTTTACTAATGGCTTTAAGCTTGTCCAGTGGGTTTCGCGGGAGGAGGCATGCAATGACGGGGGATGCTGCGGAAAAGGGCAGGGCGGCGCTGAGGTCGGCCTATCTCTGCACGGTCGAATTCGAAGTCGGCGGCGGGCTGGTCGGCATCGGCGCCACGCCCTTCGGAGACAGGCGGCTGGGTTTCATCACGGGCGGGCGGGTTTTCGGGCCCCGCCTCAGCGGCGAGGTTCTGCCGGGCGGGGGGAACTGGTCTCAGGGTGGCCGCCTGTCCGCCGATTCGGCGGTGGGGACGTTCGACGCGCGATCGGTGTGGCGCACGCAGGACGGCGCGCTGATCCAGCTGTCTTACACAGGGCGCAGCGTGGTGCCGGATGATGTGCGCGCGCTGTTCGCCGATCCGTCGGCGCCGGATGTCGATCCGTCACGCTATTATCTGCGCATCGCCCCGGTCTTCGAAACCGCGAGCGAGCGCTATGGCTGGCTGAACGGCATTCTGGCCGTCGGCGTCGGCGAACGCACCGATTTCGGCGTTCGCCATGTGATTCACGAGATTCTGTGATGATCGACCTGCATTATTGCGCCACGCCCAACGGCCAGAAGATCGCGATCCTGCTGGAAGAAGCGGAGCTGCCGTACCGGGTGATCCCCTATGACATCTTCGACGGCGACCAGCTGACCGCCGAGTTCGGCCGGATCAATCCGAACCACAAGCTGCCCGCGATCGTCGATCATGCGCCGGCCTGGGGAGGCGCGCCCGTCACCGTCTTCGAATCCGGCGCGATCCTGCAGTATCTCGCGGAAAAATCCGGCCGCTTCCTCGCCGCCACCGGCCCGGAACGCGCGACCGCCCTTTCCTGGCTGACCTGGCAGGTGGCGGGCCTGGGGCCGATGGGCGGGCAGGCCAGCCATTTCCTGCGCTATGCGCCGCCGGGGCAGGACTATGCCGTCAAGCGCTACACCAGCGAACTGAACCGGCTGCTGACCGTGCTGGAAGGGCGGCTGGCGGAAAGCCCATATGTTGGGGGAGCCGGCTACAGCATTGCCGATATCGCGATCTGGCCGGGCCGTGCATCGGCCTTCGTGATGGGCCTGTCGCTGGATGACTGGCCCGCCACCCGCCGCTGGTTCGAGGCGATCCGCGAGCGCCCGGCAGTCGGCCGCGCGATGTCCCGCCCGGATCTTGCAGCCCCCGCCAAATATCTCGGACGCAACCAGACGCTGGATGACCGGGAATGGTCGAACATGTTCGGAGACGCCAATCGCAGTGCCGTGCGCCGATAGGCGTCAGCGCGGGGCGTGCTGCCGCTCGCCCCAGAGGATCGACCGATGCTCATCGGTGAAGCCGGTGAGGCCGCCTTCGATCGTCTCGGCCCGGGCGGTGCCCGTCGTCATCCCCTCGGCCACGGCCGGCCGCGCCAGCATTGCGGCGCCCCACCGGTCGACGTTGGGGTAGCGCCCCGCCTTGTCGATCAGCTGGCGGCGCAGGAAGGGCAGCGTTGCCATGTCGGCGATGCTGTATTCATCGCCTGCCAGCCATTCCGCCTCGCCAAGCCGCTGATCCAGCACCCGCATCAGCCGCTCCACCTCGCGGGAATAACGCTCGATGGCATAGGGGTGCCGGTCTTTCGCATAATGGGTGAAGTGCGCTTCCTGCCCGAACATCGGGCCGATGCCGGAAACCTGCAGCATCAGCCATTGCCAGCAGATCGCCCGCTTCGCCGGATCAAGGGGCACGAAACGCCCGGTCTTTTCCGCGAGATACAGCAGGATCGCCCCGGTTTCCCACAGCACGAAGCGCCCAGCAGGGCCGTCCTCGTCCACGATCACCGGCGTCTTGTTGTTGGGGTTCAGCGCCAGGAATTCCGGCGTCAGCTGATCGCCGGCCAGGATGTCGATATATTCAAGCCGCCAGTCCAGCCCCATTTCCAGCAGCGCAATGGCGATCTTGCGCGCATTGGGCGTCGGCCCGCCGTAAAGTGTGATCATCCGGGCTGCCCCTTCGCCTGATTCCTTAGTATTCTATGCAAGATGGCCCGTACGGCGCGACAGCGCAAGCACAGGGGACAAGGGGTTCTGACGGAAGGTGATGGATCAAGGAAAATGGCGCGCCCGGAACGATTCGAACGTCCGACCCCCAGATTCGTAGTCTGGTGCTCTATCCAGCTGAGCTACGGGCGCGCGCCTTGGAGGGCGGTCCTTTAAGGGACGCGCCAGCGGATTGCAAGCGCAGGCAGCACACCGCTACAGCGATTTTCATGCGCCGCCCCATTCCAGTCCTCGCCCTGTCCGCCGCCATTGCCCTGTCCGCCTGTGCCGGCAGCCGCGGCCCTTACCCGTCGCTCGCCCCCCGGCCGGGGGAGGCGGAGCGGCTGATCGAGGCGCCCGGCGCCGATACGACGCCGGCCCTGCTGCCCGAACAGCAGGCGAGCCTAAGGGCAGACCTGGCGCGCGAAGGCGAGGCGCTGGCCGCCGTCGAATCGGACCTGAAGCGACTTGGCGCGGAACTGGATCGGGCGCTGGCGGCCGCGCGGGGGCAGGGGATCGGCTCGGAGGGCTGGTCCAACGCGCAGATGGCGCTGTCGCGCTATGATCAGGCGCGGGCACCGCTGGACGCCATCGGCGCGCGGCTGGTGCCGCTGGCCCGCATGGTGGACAGCCTGCCCGCTGCAGATGCCGACCGGCAGGCGGTGGACGCGCTCATGAAGCGGACGGCGGCAGCATCCGAAAAGGCGCAGGCGCAGGTGACGGCGGCGAATCGCACGCTCGCCGGCTGACGGTCAGGGGCGGGAAAGCCTCAGCGCCTGGATCTGTGGCGTCGGGGTGGGTGCTAGCAGCAGCTGGCCGTTGATCCGCCCCACGGTGCAGCGCCACTGGAACTGGCCCGACATAGCACCGGTGGGGATTATGGGCGCACTAGTGTCGCAGGTGCCGCTTTCCGCCTTCAGCCGCTGGAACTCGGCAGCCCAGCTTTCGGCGGACCGGTCCATCAGCATATTCTCGGCCAGCACACCCGGCTCGGCATCGATCCGCCCGGCTTCCCACAGCCGCTGCGCCACCGCGTAAGCGGCGGCGAGTTGCGGCGAGAGCGGCGTGCCATGTCGCTTCACCAGCCCGGCGCGCTGCAACGCGCCGGCGGCATCCCACACCGGCGGAAGGGGCGCTGCATAGGTGCGGTTGGCGAAGGCGAACAGCCCCACCCCCGCCTCTGGCAGCAGCAGCATGTGCGATCCGTAGCCGGGGTATCCGCCAGAATGGAACAAAACCGGCCCCAGCAGGCAGTCATTCCCGGAAACCAGCCCGCCCGCATAGATGAAGGTCATCCGGCAATCGGGGGCATCCTTGCCCGGCCGCCCCCGCCCATGCGGGATGCCGCCACCGGTGCGCATGGCGCGGATCACGGCCCCGTTTCCGCCCGCCTTCGCCTGCGCCGGCCAGCCCGAAAGCAGGTGCGACACCCACTTCGCATAGTCGATTGCCGTGGTGACGACGCCGCCCATCGCGCCGAACTCGCCATCCTTCATCATGGGTTCTGCGACCCATTGGCCGTTTTCCCAGCGATAGCCGCGCGCCAGCCGGGCATCGGGCACCTTGAACACGTCATAGGTGGTGGCGCCCATGCCCAGCGGCGTCAGCACGGTGTCCCCGATCTGCCGCTGATAGGGTTTGCCGGAGACGTTGGTGATGATCCGCCCCAGCGTCGCATAGCCGAAGTTGGAATATTCATAGGCCGAACCCGGCGCGGACTGCAGCGGGAACCCGGCCTTCAGCATGGCGGTGAACTCCGCCGGGGTGCGCACCTGCTGCCTGTCTCCCCAGGGATCGTCGGTCACGAACCCGGCCGTGTGGTGCAGCAGATCGCCCACCGTGACCCCGGCCGCCCAGCCATTCAGTTCGGGCACATGTTTCGAGGCAGGGTCAGACAGGCTCAGCTTCCCCTGCGCTTCCAGATGCAGGATTTCATACGCGGTGAACGCCTTCGACATGGAGGCGATGCGGAATGCGCTGTCGGCGGTGACGGGTCGCTTCGCCTCCAGATCCTGCACGCCAACCCCCTCCACATGGATCAGCCTGCCGTCCTTCACGATGCCCCACACAAGGCCCGGTACGCGGTTGTCGAGCTGCCAGTCGGCAAAGCCCTTGCGGATCTCCGGCAGGGCAGCCTCCAGCCCGGTGGATTGGGCAGCGGCGGGGGTGGCGAGGGCGATGGCGGCGACGGCGAGGGTCAGGATGCGCATGGCGCCACCATAGCGCGCAGATTGACGTGCGAAAGGGATGAAGGGGGCGCCGAGCCTGCCGCCGCGCACTGCGGCTTAAGGCACTGACCGCGATGCATGCAGGTGGACGATGCGCCACCCGCCTTCTGCCTTGCTGAACACCATGGTGCGCCGGCCCATGGATTCAGCGCCCTTCAGCAGGAAGGTGACGACGGCCACATCCCCGAAGCGTTCGATACGCAGGTCAACCGGGTCGATCTGCAGCCTTGTCAGCCCCTGCGCCTTCAGCGTTTCAAAGAATCCGTGAAAGGCGGCGAGCGCCTCGGCGCGGGGGAGGAGCCGGTTCGTCGGGAACCGGCCGTCGGGGAAAAAGACAGTCGCGTCCGGCGCAAAAAAACTGTCGAAGCGCGTGGGTTCCATCGCCCGAAAGGCATCGAGAAATTGCGCAACGGCCTGCTCAGGCGGATCGTCGGAGGCGTGGAGCGGCACCGGGAGGAGGAGCAAGGCCAGGACAAGGATCTTGCGCATGTCATGCTCCCATCATTCCGGGCCCGATGCCCTACCGCCGCTCCCGCGTCGCGGAGAAGCGCACCGCCGGGTGGCGGCCCTGAATATAGTTCAGATCCCACAGATCCTTCGCCATGAACACGGGGTGGCCGTCGCGGTCGCCGGCCATCTGGCTGCGATGCTCTTCCTGGATCTTCTTCAGCGCCGCCGCATCGTCTGAGGCAACCCAGCGCGCGGTGTCGTAGGGGGAGGCTTCCAGTGCGGCGTCCACCTTATATTCCACCTCCAGCCGGCTGATCAGCACCTCCAGCTGCAGTTGCCCCACCACGCCCACCACCGTCTGCGCGCCGATCTGGGGGTGGAACACCTGGATCACCCCTTCCTCGGCCATGTCATCCAGCGCCTTTTTCAGCTGCTTGGTCTTTGTCGGGTCTTTCAGCGCCACGCGGCGCAGGATCTCCGGCGCGAAGTTGGGCAGGCCGGTGATGGTGACGGGCGGGCCATCGGTCAGCGTATCGCCCACGCGCAGGGTGCCGTGGTTGGGGATGCCGATGATGTCGCCGGGGAAGGCCTCGTCCGCCGTTTCGCGTTCGCGCGCGAAGAACAGCACCGGGGAATGCACAGCGATCTGCTTGCCGGTGCCCACCTGATTGAGGCGCATGCCGCGCTTGAACCGGCCGGAACACAGCCGCATGAACGCCACCCGATCCCGGTGCATCGGGTTCATGTTTGCCTGCACCTTGAAGATGAAACCCGTGACCGTGCTGGACGCAGGGTCGATGGGGGCAGGCTCGGCCGGCTGCGGGCGCGGGCCGGGCGCATAACGGGCCAGCGCCTCGATCAGCGGCTCCACGCCCAGTTCGCGCAGCGCCGATCCGAAATACACCGGCGTCAGATCGCCATGGCGGTAGGCGGCCTCGTCGAACGCGGGGTAGCCTGCCTGCGCCAGTTCCAGTTCGTCGGCATGGGCGGCGGGAAAGGGCGCGTCCGACAGGCTGCCGTCGGCCAGTTGCAGCCGCTTCCGCTCGATATCCCACAGCCCCTCGAACTCGCCGCCCATCCCGGCCGGCCACATCATCGGGGCGACGTCCAGCGCGAGCTTGTCGGCGATCTCGTCCAGCAGCTCGAACGGGGGGCGGCCTTCGCGGTCCACCTTGTTGATGAAGGTGATGATGGGAACGGAGCGCAGACGGCACACCTCGAACAGCTTCAGCGTCTGCGCCTCGATGCCCTTGGCGGCATCGATCACCATCACGGCCGAATCCACCGCCGTCAGCGTGCGATAGGTGTCTTCGGAAAAATCCTCGTGGCCCGGCGTGTCCAGCAGGTTGAAGGTGATGCCGCCGCGCTCGAACGTCATCACCGACGAGGTGACGGAGATGCCGCGCTGCTGCTCGATCTTCATCCAGTCGGAGCGCGCCCGCCGCGCCGCCCCGCGTGCCTTCACTTCGCCCGCCGCATGGATGGCGCCGCCCGCCAGTAGCAGGCGCTCGGTCAGCGTGGTCTTGCCCGCGTCGGGGTGGGAGATGATGGCAAAGGTGCGGCGTTCAGGGAGTTCCCCGGCGCGCGTTGCGGGCTGTGTGGACATGCGCGGCCCCTAGCGCGATTATGAAGCGGCCTCAATCGGCGGGAGGATGCAGGTGGCGCAGAAGATTCAGGTGGACATCATTTCGGACGTGGTCTGCCCCTGGTGCTTCATCGGCTATCGGCAGCTGGAAAAGGCACTGGAGATCGCCGGGCTGGAGGGTGATATTCGTTGGCACCCCTTCGAGCTGAACCCGGCGATGGCGCCCGAGGGCGAGGACACCGCAGAGCATATCGCCCGCAAATATGGCGCCACGCCCGAGCAGTCCGCCAGCACGCGCAGCCATATGAAATCCATCGCGGAGCCGCTGGGGATAGACTTTTCGGGCCGCTCCAAGCGCATCTGGAACACCTTCGACGCGCACCAGCTGCTGCTGTGGGCGCAGGACACGGGCAGGCAGACGGCGCTTAAGCTGAAGCTGTTCGAAGCCTATTTCACCGCAGGTGAGAATGTCAGCGACCGAGAGGTGCTGCTGAACGCCGCCGAAGCAGCTGGCCTGAACCGCGCCGAGGCGGCGGACGTGCTGGCCGATGGCCGAAATGCCGAAACCGTGCGCGCGCTGGAGCAGCGCTGGGGTGAAATGGGCATCACCGGCGTGCCGGCCATGATCCTTGCCGAAAATGGCCTGATAATGGGCGCGCAGGAACCCGAACGGCTGGCGATCGCGCTCAGGAAGATGGCGGCGCTCGATCCGGCCTGATTCAGCCGGGCAGGACGAGGTCGCCGTTCGCCTGAAGCGCGAAGAAGGGGTTGTGGGCGACTTCCCAGGGATGCCCGTCTGGATCGAGGAAATAGCCGGAATAGCCGCCCCAGAAGGCGTTGTGGGCGGGCACATGCAGCGTCGCGCCTGCTGCCACGGCCTGCGCAAGCACGGCGTCCACCTCGGCCTCGCTCCGCACATTCTGCGCGATCGTCACGGCGCCCGAAGGCTGACCACCGGGCAGGTGGCAGTCCTCCGCCAGCTTGTCGAACGGATAGATGCCCAGCAGCAGGCCGTTCAGCTGGAAGAAGGCCATGCCCGGCGTCTGTTTCGCCTTCCGCGCCAGCCCCATCGCCTCCCAGAAGGCGCAGGCTCGTGGCAGATCGGCGGTTCCAAGGGTGACGATCGATATTCGCTGTTCCATAATCCCTTTTCAATCCGGACCCCTGGGGAGGGCAAGTGACGAATTTGATGAAGCGCGTGGTGCTGGCGCGCCATATCGCGGGCGTGCCGACGGCGGCCGATTTCCGGCTGGAAGAGGCGCCGCTGCCGGACGTGCCCGATGGCCGGTTCCTGATTGCCAACCACTATGTTTCGGCCGATCCGGGCACCCGCTCGCGGCTGTCGCCTGGCGCCAGCTATGCGCCGCCGCTGAACCCCGGCGATGTGGTGGACGGCTTCTGCGTCGGCCGCGTCGTGGAAAGCCGGAACGAGCGCTTCCCCGTCGGCGCGCTTGTCACCCATGGCGGTGGCTGGGCGACGCACACGCTGAGCGCGGGGCGCGGCTATTGCATTGGCCTGCCCGATATCGGCGTGCCCGAACAGGCGTGGATCGGGGTGCTGGGTGTGCCGGGGATGACGGCCTGGTTCGGCCTCAAGCGCGTGGCGCAGATCCAGCCGGGCGAAACGGTGCTGGTCACCTCGGCCGCCGGGCCCGTGGGTGCGACTGCGGGCCAGCTTGCCCGCCATTTCGGCGCTGCGAAGGTGGTGGGGCTGGCAGGATCGGCAGACAAGCGCCGCTGGCTGGTGGAGGCGTGCGGGTTCGACGCGGCGCTGGATTACCGGGCGGCGGGTCTGGACGCGCAGGTCGCCGCCGAGCTGCCCGACGGCATCGACATCCTGTTCGACAATGTCGGCAACGCGATGATCGACCGCATGCTGCCGAAGATGAAGATGCGCGGCCGCATCGTCGTGTCGGGGCAGGTCGCGGACTATAACACCCCGCCTGATGAGGTGCCCGGACTGCGCAACACCCGCGAGTTCATCGCCCGGCGACTGAGGATGGAGGGCCTGGTGGTGTTCGACGATCTGCCCCGGTTCGCCGGGGCGCAATCGGAAGTGGCCGGGCTGCTGACGGATGGCTGGCTGAAGACGCGCGAGGTTGTGGGCGAGGGCATCGAAAGCCTGCCCGGGCTGTTTGCGGGCCTGTTCGCGGGCGGCGATTTCGGCCGCCGCATCGCCCGGGTGGGAGGGAAGTGATGGCGTTCGAAGGCTATGAAAGGTTCGAATTCGCGCGCGAAGGGCGCATCCTGACGGCGACGATCAGCGCCCCCGGCCCGGTGAACGCGGTGGATGCCGCGCTGCACGCCGAGCTGGCGCGCGTGTTCGCGGATCTTCAGCATGATCCAGATAGCGACCTGATCGTGCTGACGGGCAAGGGCCGCGCCTTTTGCGCCGGCGGCGACTTCGACTGGTTCGACGAGCAGATCGCCAACCCGCAGAAGTTCCGCGAGATCGGCTGGGAAGCCAAGCGGATCGTCACCTCGCTGCTGGAACTGGAAAAGCCCATCATCTGCCGGATGAACGGCGCGGCGGCCGGGCTGGGCGCGACGGTGGCGCTGCTGTGCGACATCATCATCGCCGACGAAACCGCCGCCATCGGCGACCCGCATGTGAAGGTGGGGCTGGTGGCCGGTGATGGCGGGGCCGTGATCTGGCCCGCGCTTGTGGGCATGGCCCGCGCCAAGGAATATCTGCTCACCGGCGATCTGATCCGTGCGAAGGACGCCGTCGGCATGGGGCTGGTGAACCACGCCGTCCCGGCCGAGCAGCTGGATGCAAAGGTGGCGGAGGTCGCCGCGAAGATCCTGGGAAATCCCCGCTTCGCCGTGCGCTGGACCAAGGTGGTGATGAACCAGACGCTCCGGCAACTGGCGGTGCAGTCGATGGACGCCTCCATCCCCTATGAAACGCTTTCCAACATGACAGCGGATCGTGCCGAGGCGGTCGCCGCCTTCCGCGAGCGGCGCGCGCCGGTTCTTTCGGGGGACTGATGCAGAGCTTTCAGGACGAACCCGCGCACGTCCGCGAAATCCGCGACCAGCTTCGCCGCTTCATCGCCGCCCATGCCCCGCGCGAGAAGCGCATCCAGTGGGACAGGGACCGCCGCTGGCCGCGCGATGTCTATGCGAAGCTGAACGGGATGGGGCTGACGGCCCTGACCGTCCCGGCCGAGCATGGCGGGGCCGGGCAGGATCTGGTGGCCGCCGTCGCCGTGATCGAGGAACTGGCCCAGGCGGGCGCGTTCCTTGCGGGGCCGTTCATCCACACGGCCTTCTATGGCGGCATGAACCTGTCCGAGAATGGCTCCCCCGAACAGAAGGCCGAATATCTGCCCCGGCTGGCGCGTGGCGAGCTTTTCTTCGCCTATGGCCTGTCGGAGCCGAATGTGGGCGGGGACCTCGCCAGTGTCGAAACCCGCGCCGAACTGGATGGCGACGAGGTGGTCGTGAACGGCGCCAAGCGCTGGTGCACGGGCGCCGATTGGGCGGATGTCATCTACTGCCTCGTCCGTTCCGGCCCGGCCGATGCGCGCTACCGGAATCTCAGCTTCCTGCTGATCCCCACGAACACGCCGGGCATCAGCATGCGGGGGATCGCCCACGCCAACCTGCGCTACACCGACAGCCAGGATGTCTTCTTCGACAATGTGCGCCTGCCGAAATCCGCCATCGTCGGCGGCGAGCAGATGTGGAACCAGGGCTGGAAACTGCTGGCGGGCCGCGCGCTCGATGTGGAGAAGCTGGAGATCTCGGCTTGCGCGCTTGGGATCGCGAAGGCGGCCTTCCACGAGGCCTGGGCCTATGCGCAGGAGCGGGTGCAGTTCGGGAAGCCCATCAGCCAGCACCAGTCGATCCGCCACAAGCTGGTGACGGCGGCCACGAAGCTGAGGGCGGCGGACCATATGCTCCACCACGCCGCATGGCTCGCCAACGAAGGCCGCCCCTGTTCCATCGAAACGTCGATGGCCAAGCTGTTCGTGGCGGATACCGGCTTGGAAATCGCGCTGGCATGCCAGCAGGTGATGGGGGCCTATGCCCTGTCAGACGGCTATGAGATGGAGCGCCATGTGCGCGATCTGCTGGGCATGCCGATCGTCGGCGGCTCGTCGGACATGCAGAAGAACAATCTCGCGAGCCTGATGAAGCTATGACGGCCTCCGCCCCGCTTCTGGCGGAAATCGCCGCCCGCGCCGCGGAGATGGAGGAGGCCCGCCGCCTGCCCGCCGACCTCGCGGCGAAGATGGCCGCCGAAGGCCTGTTCCGCATCGCCATGCCCCGCTCGCTGGGCGGGGCGGAAATGCCGCCGTCGGCCATCGTGCGCACCATCGAGCAGGTGGCCGAAGCCGATGCGTCGGCCGGCTGGTGCGTGATGATCGGGGCGACAACGAATCTCAGCCTCGCCTGGCTGCCGCCTGCGGTCGCCGGCGAGGTCGCCGCCGATCCGCTGGTGATCACGGGCGGCGTGTTCGCCCCCATGGGCCGGGCTGAACGGGGCGAGGCGGGCTGGCGCGTGACCGGCCGGTGGAGCTGGGCATCCGGCAGCGCCAACTGCCGCTGGTTGTTCGGCGGCTGCCTGCTGATGGAGGGCGGCAAGCCCATCCTCCTGCCCGACGGCCGCCCGGACACGCGGATGCTGCTGTTCCCGCGAGAGGCGGTGGAGCTGATCGACAGCTGGCAGGTCGCAGGGCTGAAGGGCACCGGCTCAGGCGACATGGCGGTCCGCGATCTCGCCGTTCCGCCGGACCATATGGTCGCGCTCACCGCGCCGCCGGTGGAACAGGGCGCGCTCTATCTGTTTCCGGTGTTCGGGCTGCTGGCGCTGGGGATCGCGGGCGTCGCCAGCGGCAATGCCCGCGCCGCGCTGGAGACGGTGAAGCAGGCGCTCGCTGCGCGCCGCGCGCCGGGCGCTGCGAAGTCGGCGGCCGAACGCGCGACGGTGCAGGTGGAGATAGCAACCGCCGAAGCGCGGCTGTCATCGGCCCGCGCCCTGCTGTTCGAAACGCTGGACCGCGCATGGGAGCGGGCGAACGCCAGCGGCGAGGTCGATCTGGAAACCCGCGCCCGGTTGCGGCTGGCCGCCACGCACATGGTTCGCACCGGCGCCGATGTCGCGCGCGCGGCCTATGATCTGGGCGGTGGCGCGGCGCTGTTCCTGGAAAACCCCCTGCAGCGCCGCTTCCGCGATGCCCATGCGATGACCCAGCATGTGATGGTGCAACCCGCCACGCTGGAACTGGCGGGCCGCGTGCTGCTGGGCCTTCCGACAGACGCGACCATGCTCTAGGGCCGCGCCGAATGCGGACCGACGTTGTTGCCCCGCCGCCGGGCCGCTGCTAGGCGCGGGCCATGGCAGTAGACGACAAGATGGTTCAGCGCGTGGCCGGGCTCGCGCGGCTGACGCTGAGCGCGGAGGAGGTGCCCCACCTCACTGCGGAACTGAACAATATCCTGGGCTGGATCGATCAGCTTCAGGCGGTTGAAACCGGCAATGTGCAGCCGATGACGGCGGTGATCCCACTGAAGCGTGACTGGCGCGCCGATGTGGTGACGGACGGCGACATCCAGGCCGATGTGCTGGCGAATGCGCCGGAAGCGCGCCACGGCTTTTTCGCGGTTCCGAAGGTGATCGAATAATGGCGGCGCTGACCGATCTGTCGCTGGCTGCGATGAAGGCGGGTCTTGCCGCGAAGCAGTTTTCCGCGCGCGAGCTGGTGTCTGCCCATGTGACTGCCGTGGAGGCGGCCCGGCCGCTGAACGCCTTCACGGTGGAGACCCCGGATCATGCGCTGGCCGCCGCCGACGCGGCCGATGCGGCGATCGCGGCCGGAACCGCGGGCCTGCTGGCCGGCATCCCGATGGGCATCAAGGACCTGTTCTGCACGAAGGGCGTGGAAACGACCGCGTGCAGCAACATCCTGAAGGGCTTCAGGCCGACCTATGACAGCACCGTCACCGCGAACCTGTTCGCGGCGGGCGCGGCGATGCTGGGCAAGCTGAACCTCGACGAATTCGCCATGGGGTCGTCCAACGAAACCTCGGCCTTCGGGCCGGTGATCTCGCCCTGGCAAGCCGAAGGCTCCACCGCGAAGCTGGTTCCGGGCGGTTCGTCTGGCGGATCGTCTGCCGCTGTTGCCGCGCGGCTGTGCGCGGCAGCCACCGGCACGGACACCGGCGGCTCCATCCGCCAGCCCGCCGCCTTCACCGGCATCGCGGGCATCAAGCCCACCTATGGCCGCTGCTCGCGCTGGGGGGTGATCGCTTTCGCCTCCTCGCTGGATCAGGCCGGTGTGCTGGCCCGCGACGTCACCGATTGCGCGCTGGTGCTGGAGGCGATGGCGGGCTTCGATCCCAAGGATTCCACCTCGCTCAACGAGCCGGTGCCCCATTATGCCGGCGGGCTGACCGGCAGCCTGAAGGGCAAGCGCATCGGCATCCCGAAGGAATATCGGGTGGATGGCATGGATCCGCTGCTGGTGAAGCTGTGGGAGGACGGTGTCGCCTGGGCGCGGGACGCCGGTGCCGAGATCGTCGAGGTTTCGCTGCCGCACACGAAGGAAGCGCTGCCCACCTATTATATCGTCGCCCCGGCAGAGGCGTCCTCCAACCTCGCCCGCTATGACGGCGTGCGCTATGGCCTGCGCGTCGCCCCCGAAGGCGGCAACCTGGCCGACATGTATGGCGCCACCCGTGCCGCCGGCTTCGGCGCAGAGGTGAAGCGGCGGATCATGATCGGCACCTATGTGCTGTCGGCCGGCTATTACGACGCTTATTATCTGAAAGCGCAGAAGGTTCGCGCCCTGATCGCGCAGGATTTCGAGCGCGCGTGGGACTCCTGCGACCTGTTGCTGACGCCGACGGCCCCCACGGGCGCGTTCGAGCTGGGCTCCAAGTCGGCCGATCCGCTCGCCATGTATCTGAACGACGTGTTCACGGTGCCTGCCTCGCTCGCGGGCGTGCCCGCCATGTCGATCCCGGCCGGGCTCGATGCGCAGGGGCTTCCGCTGGGGCTTCAGCTGATCGGCAGGCCGCTCGACGAGATGGGTGTGCTGGACGCAGCCTTCGCGCTGGAACAGCGGGCCGGTTTCAAGGCAGCACCGGCGCGCTGGTGGTAAGCGGCTTCAGGCGCCGCCGTCCGGCTTTGCCGGGGCGGCCCTGTAGGTCCAGAAATTGTGCAGGGCGAAGATCAGCGGCGGATTCGTGACCGTGATGATGCAGATGCCCAGGATGTAGTGCACGCCCAGCCTGTCCAGAATGGCGGCCAGGCTGACGGCGACGGTCAGCCCGATCCCGGCGACGGTGACATAGCGCGCGAACGTCCGCCGGTCGAAGCCGGTCTGGAAGCTCCACATCGTGTTGATGACATAGGAAATGATGGTGGATGTGACGAAGGCGACCCCGTTCGCCAGCGGCGGGGACGCGCCCAGCAGCTCCACCAGCGCGATCGCCACCACGAAATGAACGCCCGTCACGAACAGGCCGGTCAGCCCGAACCGGATGAAGCGCCCCAGGAAACTGCGGGCCTGCGGCTGGCTCACGGGCGGCTTTCGCCCTGCAGCGCGTCGGCGGCTGCGCCTTCATAGATGGTGCGGATCAGGAACACCGGGCGCCGCTTCGATTCCATATAGGTCCGGCCCAGATATTCCCCCAGCACCCCGATCCCCATCAGCTGCAATCCACCCAGCAGGGAGATCGCCACCACGATGGAGGCATAGCCGGGCACGTCGATGCCGAAGATCAGCACCTTCACCACCGTGTACAGGGCAAATCCGATGGACAGCAACGCAACCGAACCACCGATATAGGTCCAGATGCGCAGCGGCACGGTGGAAAAGCTCGTCGTGCCCTCCAGCGCGAAGTTCCACAGCTTCCAGCCGTTGAACTTGCTGGTGCCGGCCACCCGCTCAGGCCGGGCATATTCCACGGTCGCGGTGCGGAACCCCATCCAGGCGAACAGCCCCTTCATGAAGCGGCGGGATTCCGGCATCTGCCGCAGCGCTTCCACCACGCTTCGGTCCATCAGCCGGAAATCGCCCACATTTTCCGGGATGTCGATGTCGGAGATCTGGTTGTGGATGCGATAGAACCAGCCCGCCGTCACCCGTTTCGCCCAGCTGTCGGCCTTGCGGCTGGCGCGCCGCGCCGCAACCACATCATAGCCATCGCGCCACTTTTCGATCATCTCGCCGATCAGTTCGGGCGGGTCCTGCAGGTCCACGTCGATCGGCACCACCACGTCGCCCTTCGCCACGTCCAGCCCCGCGCTCAGCGCAGCTTCCTTGCCGAAGTTGCGCGACAGATCGACGACGCGGATGCGCGGGTCCAGCCTCTGCAGGGACAGAAGCTCTTCCAGCGTGGAATCACGGCTGCCGTCGTTCACGAACAGCATTTCGATGGCCGGCCCGCCGGGTGCTGCGAACAACTCCGAAATCCGCCGCACGAAATGATGCACGGCCTCCGCTTCGTTGAACACCGGGACCACCAGGGTCAGGCTGCGCGGCGCAGCGCGGCGGGCCGGCAGGGGCCCGGCCGGCACAGGCTGGCCTGCGTTCAGGCTGTTCATTCCGTCGATCCTCCAACCGCCGCTTCGGGCATATCCCCCGCCTGTTCCCTATAGACAGCCCAGAACGGGCCGGCCGCAACGCGCTCGATCCGGGCATCGGACGGCACCGGCCCCGCCGCATCGCATACCACCACGGCCGTATAGCCGAAGCCGAACTGCCGGGCGATGCGGTCCTGCCGTTCGCCAACGTCGGTCAGGTCCCGGTCCTTCAGCCTGTCTTTCCGCGGGGACAGCTCTGCCTTTCTGGCGCCGGCGGCCTTCAGCGGCCCATCCAGTTCCAGCGGCTGCTGGGTGGGGAAGGCGAAGGTGGGCACGGCCATCCCCTTGGTGAAGGCCAGCAGGGGCAGAAGGCCCGAACAATAAGGAAGGTTATCCGATCGCCCGGACCCGCTGAAATGAAGCGGTGTCGCCAGCGGGCCGAGTTCGATCGTTGACGTTTGCGCCATGAAGGCGCGAAAATGCGCGCCTGCGCGCTGATAGCTGGCGGCAACCAGCGACAGATGCGCCGCGAACAGCAAACCTGCCGCCACCGTCAACGGCCGGGCCAGCCGGTGGCCGGGGTTCAGCACCAGCGTCCCCACCAGCATCGACCACAGCAGCAGCGGCATGCGATCATTGGTGTAGCCGCTGCCGAACAGGTTGGGCGGCAGCACCAGAACCAGCAACAGCGCCAGCGCCGCCGCCAGCCGAAGCGCGGGCGCCAGCCGCAAGGCGCCCGCCAGCAGGCCGGCCAGCACGATTGCCCACAGGCCCAGGCCGATCGCCCGATCCGCCCATGGATTGAAGGAATCCGCGAAACGGATGAGCAGGTCGGCCCGGCTCAGCGCCTCCTCGAACAGCCTGGTGAAAAGCCCCTGCTTCTCGCGATAGGCGCCCAGGTTGGAAACGGCCGCCGTCACGCCCTGCGGCGCTTCCGCCGTGCGCGACGACAGGAAGATGAATACGGGGAGGATCGCAACCGAAACCAGCCGTGCGCCGCGAACCACAAGATTGCCGAGGCCGGGCCAGCCCGCCGCAAAGGCCAGCGCCAGTTCCACCATGCCCAGCATCAGGCCAAAGACCGCGAACGCAAGCGCATGCACGATCATCAGAACAGCGCCAAGCAGGATCGCCCCCGCCAGTTGCAGCCATGGCCGGTCCTTCATGGCGATCCACCAGGCCAGCCCCAGCAGCATCAGCCCGGTTCCAAGCAGATAGTTGGCGAAACCCCAGCCGAAGATGTGGCTGAAGCCCAGGAATCCCGCAATGAAACAGGTGAACAGCGTGATGCGCCCCTGCACGGCGCGCGCCAGCGCCAGCGCACCGGCAAAGGGTGCCAGCAACACCAGCATTGCAATGATGCGCCCGGCGGGCATCGGCGCCATGATCTTCAGCAGCCCGGTACCCAGCACATCCATGCCCAGGTTCGGGATCAGCGACCAGACAGGCGTGTAATTGTCCGCCAGCGCCTGCGTCTGCCCATTGTCTGCCAGGATCCAGTAACGCAGCACATGGTCGTTGAAATCGACGGCCGGCACCAGCGGGGTCAGCGCCAGCGGCGCCAGCATCAGCAGGAACATCAGCGCAAGCACCCAGATCGGTGCGCGGGCGATCGCGCCTTCCGGACGTGCAGCGCTGTTCCCCATCATGCGATCCCCGTCCGTGCCCGGCGCTGCGGTGCAGCGAGACTGTCTAACCGCATGGGCAGGGTGAAACAAGCAGAGGTCGCCCGCGTTAACTGCGCGGGGCAGCTTCCACTTGCCCCATGCCCCCCGCCGGGCCTAGAGGCGGGCCATGGCATCCGCATATGCGATCGAAGGCCGGACGGGCCCGTGGGAACTGGTGATCGGGCTGGAGGTTCATGCCCAGGTCGTCTCCAACGCCAAGCTGTTTTCCGGCGCTGCAACGGCGTTCGGCGGCGAGCCCAACAGCCAGGTCAGCCTGGTCGACGCCGCCATGCCCGGCATGCTGCCCGTGCTGAACGGCGAATGCGTGCGGCAGGCGGTTCGCACCGGGCTCGCGCTGGGCGCGAAGATCAACCCGTGGAGCCGGTTCGACCGCAAGAACTACTTCTATGCCGATCTGCCGCAGGGCTACCAGATCTCGCAATTCCAGCACCCGGTGGTTGGCGAAGGCGCAATCGACATCGAAACCGACGATGGCGAAGCGGTGACCATCGGCATCGAACGCATCCACCTGGAACAGGATGCGGGCAAATCCGTGCACGACCTGTCGCCGGACCGCTCGTTCGTCGATCTCAACCGATCGGGCGTGGCGCTGATGGAAATCGTCTCCAAGCCCGACATGCGTTCGCCTGCACAGGCCGGCGCCTATGTCTCCACCCTGCGCGCCATCCTCAGGGCCGTGGGCAGTTGCGACGGCAACATGCAGGAAGGATCGATGCGCGCGGACGTGAACGTGTCCGTCCGCAAGGCGGGCGCGCCGTTCGGCACCCGGTGCGAGATCAAGAACGTCAATTCCATCCGCTTCATCCAGCAGGCCATCGTGTACGAGGCGCAGCGCCAGGTGGCGATCCTGGAAGACGGCGGCAGCATCCATCAGGAAACCCGCCTGTTCGATCCGGACAAGGGCGAAACCCGGTCGCTGCGCTCCAAGGAGGACGCGCACGACTATCGCTATTTCCCCGAGCCGGACCTGCTGCCGCTGGAGCTGACGGAGGCCTTCATCGCGGAATGCCGCGCCAGCCTGCCTGAACTGCCCGCCGCGAAGCGCGCGCGCTATGAAGCGGATCTGGGCCTGACGCCCTATCTTGCCGGGGTGCTGACGGCGGATGCCGATGCGTCCGCCTGGTTCGAGGCGTTGCTGGCCGAGAGCGCAGCCCGGCAGGGCAAGCCCGCCGCACAGGTTGCGGAAAAGGCCGCCAACTGGATGACGGGCGATCTGTTCGGCGCGCTCAACAGGTTGGGTCTCGACATCTCCGCCAGCCCCGTCAGCCCCGCGCAGGGCGGGGAACTGCTGGCCCTGCTGGCCGACGGGACGCTTTCCGGCCCACTGGCGAAGCAGGTGTTCGAGATCATGCTGGAAACGGGCGAGGATCCGGGCGCCATCGCCGAGGCGCGCGGCCTGAAGCAGGTGAGCGACACCGGCGCGCTGGAAGCCGCCATCGCGGACGTGATGGCGGCCAATGCGGACAAGGTGGCGGATTACCGGGGCGGCAAGGACAAGCTGTTCGGATTCTTCGTGGGCCAGGTGATGAAGGCCAGCGGCGGCAAGGCCAATCCGGCGGTGGTGAACGACCTGCTGAAAAAGGCGCTGGGCTAGACTGCGGCAAATATTCTTGTGGAATGCAGCTTGCGCCGGACCCCCGCCGGTGCAATCCAGTGGCATGCACAAGAATCTCGCCGCTTCGCTCGCCCTTGCCGCCATTCTTTCAACGCCGGCCCTGGCGCAGGGGAAATCCGTCGACGCCCCCAAGGCGGATGCCGCAAAGGAAAAGGGCGCGGAAATCCCGCCGCCCACCGTTTCCGTCACGCGCCACACCGGCACGTTCGGCGGCCAGAAGGTCAGCTACACGGCGACTGCGGGCGAAACCTATCTGACGGACGAGAAGGGCAAGCCCACCGCCACCATCTTCTCCACCGCCTATGTGAAGGACGGCAAGGATCCCAACCGACCCGTCACCTTCCTCTACAATGGCGGCCCCGGTTCCGGCTCGCTGTGGCTGCACATGGGCGCCTTCGGGCCGAAGCGCGTGGCCATCCCGAACGACGGCCGCGACGATGGCGCGCCGCCCTATCCGATCGTCCACAATCCGTGGAGCCTGCTGGACGTCACCGACATCGTCTTCATCGATCCCGTCGGCACCGGCTTTTCCCGCGCGCTGGGCGACACCGACCCCAAGGAATTCTGGGGCGTCACCAAGGATGCGAAATCCATCGCCCAGTTCGTGCGCAAGTGGCTGGATACGAACGGCCGCTGGAACAGCCCGAAGTACATCGGCGGCGAAAGCTATGGCACCACCCGCTCCGCCGCGCTCGTGAACGAGCTGGAGGGCAGCTACAATGATGTGGCGCTGAACGGCATCATTCTCATCTCCACCGTGCTCGATTTCGGCCTCGGCTCGGAAGCGGAAGGGAACGAGATGGTGCATGTCACCAACCTCCCTTCCATGGCGGCGACGGCCCTCTATCATGGCAAGGTGGCGAACCCGCCGGCCAGCGTGGAGGCCTTTGTGGAGGAAGCGAGGCAGTGGGCGGTCGGCCCGTATCTGACCGCGCTTGCCAAGGGCCAGAAGCTGACAGGTGCCGAGCGCGCCCAGATCCGTACCCAGCTGTCGCGCTTCACCGGGCTTTCGGAAGACTATCTGGAAAAGGCGGACCTGCGCGTGACGCCGGGCCGCTTCTACAAGGAGCTGCTGCGCGATCGCGGGCTGACGGTCGGCCGGCTGGACGCCCGCTACACCGGCAAGGATTTCGACAGCGCCGGGGAAGAGCCCGACAACGATCCCAGCTTCTATGGCATCGACGCGAGCTACACTGCGGCGATGAATGCCTATGCCCGCGACGAGCTGAAATTCTCCCCCCCGCGCGACTATGTCACCATCGGCGGCGTCCGCGACTGGGACTGGCGCATCGGCGGCCGCGACACCAACGCCTATCTGAACGTCACCCCCTATATCGGCCGGGCCCTGCGCGAGAATTCAGGCCTGCGCGTGTTCGTGGGGCAGGGCTGGTACGATTTCGCCACTCCCTTCTTCGCCGCTGAATATTCGCTCAGCCGCACCGGCATTCCGCAGGATCGCATCCAGTATCATTATTATGATGCCGGCCACATGATGTATGTGCGCGAGGCCGATCTGGTGAAGCTGTCGAACGACGTGCGGGGCTTCATCAAGGCGCGGACGTCGGGCCGCTAGGGCCTGTCATCTGCCGGATACCCTGAAGCGGGGGGGGGGGGGGGGCCCGGGGCGGCGCGGGTGGGGGGGGGGGGTGCC
>NZ_JAYRCW010000001.1:63744-90419 GCF_041909755.1 Sandaracinobacter sp. | reverse complement strand
GGCAGACGCGATGATGCTGCTCGCCGCCCATGTCAGCCGCGCCACCACCCTCACCGAATGGCTCGACCCGTCCATCACCGACGAAACCACGCCCGACAACCGCGACCCGGCATGGAACCTCTATGCGGATCCCGCCCCCGCCGTCGCGCCCTATCCGGCGGACTGGCTGGCCGAATTCCGCGCCCGGCAGCAGGCCCGGAACCGCCGCATCACCGAATGGGCAAAGGCCCGGCTGGCCATCATCAAGGCGGCGAACGGTCCCAACGCCGAACAGAGCTTCGTCGTCCATGGCACGATGGCCGATCCGCGCTGGCTGGATCCCGCGATCGATCCCAATGATCGCACCCCCGGCATCTGCTATCTGGGCGATCCGCGCCTCATCAATGATGCGCCGGGCGGCCTCGGCCGTTATTCCACGCTCCGCTCCTGGTTGTCGCAATGGGGGCTGGACACGTCCATCGCAGACGGGCCGGCCTGCGCCGCCGATTGCCATGTCCCCACGCTCGTCATCGGCAACTCGGCGGATGACGCCTGCACGCCCAGCCACACGCACCGGCTGTTAGATGCCGTCGCGGCCGCCGACAAGTCGATGCAGACGATCACCGGCGCGACACATTATTATTCCCGCCAGCCCGAACATCTCGGCAAGGCGGTCACGGCGGTGAAGGGCTGGCTGGCCGCCCGCGACTTCTGATTACTTCCGGTCGGGCACCGCGAACCGGCCGGAAACCCGGCTGCCGGCCTGTCCGGTCGAGGTCTTGCCGTCCAGCGTGGACCGGCCAGAGGCCAGGTCGATCGTCAGACGGTTGCCCTGCACCTTGGTCGTGCCCTGCGTCAGCACCACATTGCCGATCAGCGTCAGGATGCGCTTGCTGACGTCATAGATGCCGAAGCGGCTGCTGGCGCGTTCGCTGGGGGTCGCCAGCCGCACATTGCCGTCCGCGTCCAGCCGCTGGATCACGGGGTCGCCCTTCACCGGGCGGCTGTAGGCAACCTTGATCCGGTCGGCCTCCAGCGTCAGATTGCCCTGCCGCACCCGCACATTGCCGGTGAAGATCGCCTGGTTCTGCTGGTCCAGCACGTCGATGCGGTCGGCATCGACATCGATCGGCGCCCTGCTGTCCAGCCCGCGCAGCGCGGAGGTGGTGATGCCCTGGGCGAAGGCAGGCATGGCGCCAATCGGCGCGGCAAGCGCAATGGCGATCAGGATCTTTGTGGTCTTCATCATCCGACTGTCCGGTTGGGGGTGATGCGCAGCTTCACGCCGCCCGCCATGCTCACCTTGCGGCCCTGGATGTCCGCAGTGAAGGCGTTCGCGCTGAACTGGCCCATGGGAAGGGTGCCCGATACGGGGTCGCTCGTCGTCACCCGGTTTTCATTGATATCGACAAGGATCGTGTTGCCGTCCAGGCTATAGCCCGATGCGGACCGCGCCGTCACCGGCCCGCGCACCAGCAACCGGTTCTGCTCGATGAAGAATTCGCCCGAAGGCGCCGTCACCGTCGCCGGCCCCTGCGCCTGCTCGATCCGGGCAGACAGGCCGGAGAGGACGACCACCGGAACCGCGCTCGTCTTCTGCACGCCGGACCGGGCAATGATCTCGAATGGCTCGCCGCGCGCGGTTTCGCCGCGGTAGGTCGCCTCTTCCATCCGCATCCGTTCGCCGGCCCTTGCCGCGCTGTCCTTCGAAAGAAGGAAGCTGAATTCCTGCGTGGCCAGCATGGGCAGCACGATCAGCACGGCCGCCAGCGCCAGCGATGCAGCGGGCAGCACCCATTTCGCCGCAGAAACCAGCGCATCGCGCGGCCCGCCCGGCAGCATGGATCGCCGCCGCGCTTCCCGCTGGCGATCCGCCAGTTCAGACATGCGCGAAGATGTCGATTTCGGGCCAGCCCTGAAGGTCCAGATCGGCCCTGTGCGGCAGGAAATCGAAGCAGGCCTGCGCCAGCGCCGTTCGCCCTTCGCGCGCAAGCCGTTCGTCCAGGATGGGCTTCATCCGGTGCAGGAAGCGCACGTCTGATGCCGCATAGTCCTTCTGCGCGTCGCTCAGCACGGCCGCACCCCAGTCACTGGATTGCTGCTGCTTCGAGATTTCGGCCCCCAGCAGTTCCCGCACCAGGTCCTTCAGGCCATGGCGGTCGGTATAGGTGCGGATCAGGCGGCTCGCCGTTTTCGTGCAGTAAACCGGAGCCGCGACGACATCGAGGTAGCGGCGGATCACCGCAAGATCGAAGCGCGCGAAATGATAAAGCTTCAGCCGTGCCGGATCGGCCAGAATCCGCCGCAGGTTCGGCGCGGAATAGTCGCCGGACAAGCGCACCAGATGTTCATCCCCCTGCCCGTCCGACAGCTGGACGAGGCAAAGGCGGTCGCGATGCGGGTTCAGACCCATCGTCTCGGTGTCGACCGCGATCGGGCCGGGCGCAAAGGGGTCGCCGGGCAGGTCGCCTTCGTGGAAAAATATCGCCATCGCTTCGCCATAGGCGTTCGGCCGATGCCGGGCAATGGAGCTGGTGGAGCAACCCCGCCCCACCGGACGGATCATCGCAGGAAGATGAAATACACGCCCATCAGCAGCAGATAGCCGGTCAGCACGCCGGAAAGCAGCACCTTCCAGCCGGATTTGTGCGGGCGTTTGTCGTCCGTCATGGCCATGAAGTCCTCCTAGGCTTCAGTTGGGGCAGAAGTTATCCACAGGCCAAAAATTGTCAAGTGACGTGAAGATTTCCACGCAACTTCATGATGATATACAATATTGTCATATTTCATGCTGCCAGTTGAACTGAGAAATCAGCAACTTGTCCTTCGATCTTCGGCGCGCGCCCGCCTACTCCTCTTTTCCCGCAGCTTGGCCGCGACCGCGCGCCGCGCCACCGATAAGGCATGGCCATAGCCCGACCCCGTGACGCCGCGACCCTCATCCTTGTCCGCCGCGACGGCTCTTCCCCGCGCATCCTGATGGGCCGCAGATCGGGCGGCCATGATTTCATGCCAGACAAATGGGTGTTCCCCGGCGGCCGCATCGACCGGTCCGATTATCGCGCCCCCATCCTCAGGGATCTCGCCCCGGACGTTGCGGCCGATCTGGCCGCCACGCGGCGCCTGCAACGGCAGGATGGCGCCCGCCTTGCCCGCGCCCTGGCCCGCACGGCCGTTCGGGAAACCTACGAGGAAACCGGTCTCGTCATCGGCCGCCTCGATGGCCGTCTGGAAGCGGATCTCTCCGGCCTCAGCTATATCGCCCGCGCCATCACGCCGCCCGCCCGCCACAAGCGGTTCGACGCCCGCTTCCTGATGGCGGATGCCGAACAGCTCCAGTCGCTCGACCCGTCGGACAGCCGGGAACTGGGCGAAGTCGCCTGGTTCGACCTCAGGGAATGCCGGGAGCTCGACCTGCCCACCGTCACCCGCGCGGTGCTGGACGTGGTGGAACAGCATATCCAGGGCCGCCCGGCCGCCCGCCCCTTCTGGCGATGGACTCGGCAGAGCCCCGAATCGGCGATCTGACGAACATGGTTAACAACTCGTCGGCGCAGCCGGCTCGCTTCGTCGACACGCTGCGTCACTCGCCTCCAACTTTGCCCGGATCGTCGACAACGGGGGCGACAGGCCGGGCCTGACGGTCAATACTCCCTATCGCGGAATATAAGGAACCGCGCTCAAGGGATTGGAAATCAGAATGAAAATAATCTGGACTGGCCTTGTCGCCAGTGCCGGCCTGCTGTTGGCCGCGCCCGCTTTCAGCCAGCAGTCGCCGCCGCCGCCGCCAGCCCCCGCGCAGCAGCCGGAAACGGCCCCGCCGCCCTCAGGCCCGGCCCAACCGCATGGCGGCCAGCCGGCCCCCGAAGGCCAGCCCAAGCCCGAAGAGGGCAAGACGCCGTCGCCCGAAGCCACGGAACCCAGGACCTAAGCGACAGAAGCCTGGACCACTGGGGCGTCAGTCGAGATTCGGGCGCAGCCACTGCCGCGCCTGATCCAGGCTGACGCCCCGTCTTTGCGCATAGTCGGCCAGCTGGTCCTCGCCCACGCGCGCAACACCGAAATAATGGCTCTGCGGATGCGCGAAGTAAAAGCCCGACACTGCCGCCGTCGGCAGCATCGCGAAGCTTTCCGTCAGCGTGATCCCTGTTTTCGCAGGCGCATCCAGCAAATCGAACAGCAGCGGCTTCAGGCTGTGATCCGGGCAGGCGGGATAGCCGGGCGCCGGCCGGATGCCCTGATATTGCTCGCGGATCAGGGCCGGATAATCCGGCTCCGCCTTTGCTTCATATCCCCAATGCGTCGTGCGCATGCGGAAATGCAGCGCTTCCGCTGCGGCTTCCGCGAACCGGTCTGCCAGCGCCTTCAGCAGGATATCGGAAAAGTCGTCGTGCGCGGCCTTGAACCCGGCCAGCCTCGCCTCGATCCCATGCCCGGCCGTCACCGCGAACCCGCCGATCCAGTCCGCTTCGGGCGACACGAAATCAGCCAGGCAGTCATTCGCCCTGCCCTCGCGCTTCGCCACCTGCTGCCGCAGCATCGGCAGCCGCGCGATGGGCGCCGCCCGTGCCTCGTCCGCGAACAGCAGGATGTCGTCGCCCTCGCGCCGCGCGGGCCAGATGGCGGCGGTCGCCTTCGCGGTCAGCCACTTCTCCGCAACGATCCGTTCCAGCATCGCCTGCGCGTCGTGCCACAGGGCGCGGGCCGCTTCGCCCACCACCTTGTCGTCCAGGATCTGCGGATAGGTACCATGCAGCTCCCACGCGCGGAAAAACGGCGTCCAGTCGATGAAGGGCACCAGCTCCGCCAGAGACCAGTCGTCGATCGTCCATTGCCCGGTCGCGGCGGGCCGCACCGGCGGCTCCGCCGTAAAGTCGATCGCCAGCCCGTTCGCCCGCGCATCCGCCAGGCTCGCCAGCGCCGATTGCGCGCCCTGTCGCTTCGCCCGGATATCGGCATAGTCCGTCGCCACGTCGGCAATGAACCCGTCCGCCAGCGTATCCGACATCAGGCTGGAGGCGACGCCAACGGCCCGGCTGGCATCCAGCACATGGATCGTCGGCCCGGAATAGGCCGGCGCGATCCTCAGCGCGGTATGCACCCGCGAGGTCGTCGCGCCGCCGATCAGCAGCGGCATGGTGAAACCGGCGCGCTCCATCTCGGTCGCCACGGTCACCATCTCGTCCAGCGAAGGCGTGATCAGGCCCGAAAGCCCGATGATGTCCGCCTTTTCCGTCCGCGCGGTTTCCAGGATCTTCGGCCAGGGCACCATCACGCCCAGGTCGATCACCTCGTAATTGTTGCACTGAAGCACGACGCCCACGATGTTCTTGCCGATGTCGTGAACATCACCCTTCACGGTCGCCATCAGGATCTTCGCCTTGGGCGCCGCGCCCTCGTCCTTCTCCGCCTCGATGAAGGGGATCAGGTGAGCGACCGCCTTCTTCATCACGCGGGCGGATTTCACCACCTGCGGCAGGAACATCTTGCCGGTGGCGAACAGGTCCCCCACCAGGTTCATGCCGTCCATCAACGGCCCTTCGATCACCTCGATGGGCCGCGCCGACAGCAGGCGCGCTTCTTCGGTATCGGCCACCACATGCGCGTCCAGCCCGTTCACCAGCGCATGGGCCAGTCGCTTCTCTACAGGCAGGGACCGCCACTCTTCAGTCTGTTTTTCAACAGATTGAACCTGATTGCTGAAACGGGATGCCAGTTCGATCAGCCGATCGGTCGCATCCGGCCTGCGCATCAGGATCACATCCTCGCAGGCCTCGCGCAGCGCTGCATCCAGGCTTTCATACACATCCAGCTGCCCGGCGTTCACGATCGCCATGTCCAGCCCGGCCGGAATGGCATGGTACAGGAACACGCTGTGCATCGCCCGGCGGACGGCTTCATTCCCCCGGAAGGCGAAGCTCAGGTTGGAAAGCCCGCCCGAAATCCGCGCACCGGGGCAGCGCTGCTTGATGGCGCGGCAGGCCTCTATGAAGTCCAGCGCATAGCGGTCATGCTCCTCGATGCCCGTCGCCACGGCGAAGATGTTGGGATCGAAGATGATGTCGTCGGCGGCGAATCCGTCTGCCGTCAGCAGATCATAGGCGCGGGCGCAGATTTCCAGCTTGCGCGCGGCGGTGTCGGCCTGCCCCGTTTCGTCGAAGGCCATTACCACGGCCGCCGCGCCATAGCGGCGCACCGTGCGCGCCTGCGCCAGGAACGGCCCCTCCCCTTCCTTCAGGCTGATCGAATTCACGATCGCCTTGCCCGCCACGCATTTCAGGCCCGCCTCGATCACGCTCCACTTGCTGCTGTCGATCATCAGCGGCACGCGGGCGATATCCGGCTCGGCGGCCAGCAGTTTCAGGAAGGTCGTCATGGCCGCCTCGCTGTCCAGCAGGCCCTCGTCCATGTTCACGTCGATCACCTGGGCGCCGTTCGCCACTTGCTCCCGCGCGACATCCAGTGCCGCCGTATAGTCGCCGGCCACGATCAGCTTGCGGAACCGGGCCGATCCGGTGACGTTCGTGCGCTCGCCGATGTTGATGAAGCTCGTCGCGCTCATGCGAACACCGCCGCTTCCAGCCCGGAAAGCCGCAGCGCCGGCACATGCCCCGGCACCGGCCGGGGCGGCAGATCCTTCACCGCCCGGGAAATCGCCGCGATATGGGCGGGCGTGGTGCCGCAGCAGCCGCCCACCACGTTGATCAGCCCGGCTTCCGCCCATTCATGGATCAGCCGCCCGGTCGTGTCCGGCAGCTCGTCATAGCCGCCAAAGGCATTGGGCAGCCCCGCATTGGGATAGACCATCAGCAGCGCATCTGCCTGCGCCGCCAGGATCTGCACATGCGGCCGCAGCTCCGTCGCGCCGAAGCTGCAGTTCAGCCCGATGGTCAGCGGCCGCACATGCTGCACCGAAATCCAGAAGGCCTCCACCGTCTGCCCCGAAAGGTTCCGCCCGGCCATGTCCGTCAGCGTCAGGGAAATCATCACAGGCACGCGCACGCCGCGCGCTTCCTCCGCCTCCATCGCGGCAAAGGCCGCCGCCTTGGCGTTCAGCGTGTCGAACACCGTCTCGATCAGGATGAAGTCCACGCCGCCGTCCAGCAGCGCGTCGATCTGCTCGCGGTAAACGGACTTCATCCCGTCGAAATCCACCTCGCGGAAGCCGGGGTCCTCCACGCGCGGGCTCAGCGACAATGTCTTGTTCGTCGGCCCCAGCGCGCCCGCCACGAAGCGGGGCCAGCCATCCTCGGCGGTCGCGGCATCCGCCTCTGCGCGCAGGATACGGGCCGCCGCCAGGTTGATGTCCCGCACCAGCGCCTCGGTGCCATAATCCGCCTGGCTGATCGCATTCGCGTTGAACGTGTTGGTCGCCAGCAGGTCGGCGCCCGCTTCGATATAGGCCCGTGCGATGCCCGCAATCGCCTGCGGCCGCGTCAGGTTCAGGATATCATTGTTGCCCTTCTGGTCATGGGCCACCGTCAGCGAACCGCGATAGTCGGATTCGTTCAGGGAAAGCGCCTGTATTGCAGTGCCATATGGGCCATCTTTCACCAATATTCTCTGATTGGCGGCTGTCCGGAAGGCGGCTTCGGCCGCAGATGGCAGGATGGTCACGGGCGAACCCCAAGCAGATGGCAGATGGCATAGGCCAGCTCTGCCCGATTGAGCGTATAGAAGTGGAAATGCCGCACCCCGCCGGCATAAAGGCGGCGGACCATTTCGGCAGCGATCGTGGCGGCGACCAGCTGGCGCGCCTCCGGCTTGTCGTCCAGCCCCTCGAACAGCCGCCCCATCCACTCCGGGATGCGGGTGCCGCATTGCGCGGCCATCCGCTTCACATTGGCGAAGTTGGAAACGGGCAGGATGCCCGGCACCAGATCCGCCGAAATCCCGGCGGCCGCAGCCCGGTCACGGAAGCCGAAGAAGGCCTCCGGCTCGAAGAAGAACTGCGTGATCGCCCGGCTCGCGCCCGCGTCCAGCTTGCGCTTCAGATGCGCCATGTCCGCGTCTGCGCTAGCCGCTTCGGGGTGGGTTTCCGGATAAGCGCCCACGCTCAGTTCGAACGGGTGGCGGGCGGCAAGCCCGGCGACCAGTTCGGCGGCGTCCCGGTACCCATTTGGGTGGGGAACGAACCGCTGGAACTGCCCATCGCGCACAGGGGGGTCGCCGCGCAGGGCGACGATGTGGCGGATGCCGGCCTCCCAATAGGCGTCGGCCACGGCGGCGATCTCGTCCCGCCCGGCGTCCACGCACGTCAGGTGGGCGGCCGCCGGAATATCGGTTTCCGTCGCGATCCGCGCGACGGTCGCATGCGTCCGCTCCCGCGTCGTCCCGCCCGCCCCATAGGTGACAGACACGAAGCGCGGCTTCAGCGGCGCCAGCGTTTGCACGCTGCTCCACAGGATTTCCGCCATTTTCTCAGTCTTTGGCGGAAAGAATTCAAACGATACTTCAATATCGCCGGGCAGATCCGCAAACAGCGGGCCGCCGGCCGGTTCCGTCACGGTCATCGCCGCCCCTCCCAGATGTTCACGGTCAGCTCCGGCCCCGGATGCGTCGAAAGCAGGCGCGGCTGCAGCCCGGCCATCCCCAAATAGTCCTGCATCGCCTTGTCCTCGAATCCCAGCCGGGCGTGCTGGAAGCGCGTGCGCAGCTCCTCCAGCCCATGCGCGGCATAATCCGCCACCAGCAGCTTGCCGCCCGGCGCCAGCACCCGTGCCGCTTCCGCAATCACCGCGGCCGGCTCGTCCGCGAAATGCAGCACCTGGTGCAGCGTCACCGTGTCGAATCCGCCGTCCGGGAATGGCAGCGCCCGCATGTCCGCCTGCCGCACATCGGCCGTCTGGTTGCCGCCGCCCGCCAGCTTGCCGCGTGCCAGCCGCAGCATTTCGGGCGAACGGTCGATCCCCGTCGCACTGTCGGCTTCCGCCGACAGAAGCTCCAGCACCCGGCCGGTGCCTGTGCCGATATCCAGCAGCCGCCCCACCCCTGGCAGGCGCGCGGCCGCAACCAGCGCGTCTTCAACTTGCGTATCCTGCCCGCCCAGCCGCCGAAGCAGATCCCATTCGCCCGCATTTGATTCGAACCAGCCGTCGATCCGCCGTTGCCGCTCTGCCCGCACCTGCCCCAGCCGCGCCCGCTCCGCCGCGATCGGGTCGCCCCCACCCGCCACCGCCGTGATCAGGCCATGAACCGGCGCCAGAACCGCCCCGTCGCCCTGCCCCACGAACACCCAGGCGCCTTCCTTCTGCCGCCGCACCAGCCCGGCTTCCGCCAGGATGCGCACATGCCGGGATACGCGCGGCTGGCTCTGGTCCAGGATTTCGGCCAGTTCGCCCACCGAAAGCTCCAGGTCGCGTACCAACAGCAGGATGCGCACACGGGTCGGATCGGCCAGCGCCGCGAACAACTCGTGCGCCCGTTCCACCAGCTTGCTCGGATCTTCGATCGTCATGGATGAAAGACTTAAACATGTCTTTATATCCGGTCAAGGCAAGGCGCCATCTTCCCGCACTTGTGCAGGGCGCTGACTGCCCCTAGGCAAATCGCCATGTTCCGGCCGTCACTTGCGCCCCTCACCGCCCTGCTGCTGCTCGGCGCCTGCGCGCATGGCGGCGAACGGCTGGATCAGGTGGCGATCACCGATGTCGCCCAGCGGGATCCCTGGGAAAAGACCAACAGGCGCATCTTCGACGTGTCGATGAAGATCGACCGCTATGCGCTGAAGCCGGTCACCAACGTCTATCGCACCGTGATCCCGGATGCCCCCCGTCGCGGAATCGCCAACGGATACAATCTGTTGCAAGAGCCTACGAACATGGGCAACGCGATTGCGCAGGGCAAGGTGAAAAGCGCCTTCCGCGCCTTCGATCGCATCCTCATCAACAGCTTTCTCGGCCTCGGCGTCGCCGATCACGCCAGCGACATGGGCCTTGTCGAACAGCCGCATGATTTCGGGCAGACCCTCGCCGTCTGGGGTGTGCCGTCTGGCCCGTTCGTGATGCTGCCTTTCCTCGGCCCCAACACCGCGCGGGACAGTATCGGATTCGTCGTCGATTTCCTGCTGGATCCCTTCGATCCGGTCGCGAACCGCCTGCTCTCCTCGGAAGAGCAGCTGTTCGAACTTGCCGTGCAGGTGCTCGACACCCGCTCCAACCTCAGGGACCAGGGCGAACAGCTCCTCGTCGGCGCGGCAGACCCTTACGCCACCACCCGCTCCGCCTGGCTGCAACTCCGCCGCTACGAGATCTTCGACGGCAACCTGCCCGCCGAAGACGAAGAGGATATCCCCCCCCCATCGGACGATCCGGCGGCAGAGGTCAGCGAAGAAGCGCCTTCGCCATCCGCCCTTCCCGCTGCTGATACCGCCACAGCGCCTTCCACACCGGCAACCGAAGCTCCGGCTGACGCCCCTCGGCCAGATTGAGGATCTGCAGGCAGAACCAGGCCTGCACGCCAAAGCCGTTCAGCATCTTCACGAACGCCCCGCCCCGCTCGGGCGACAGCGGGCCGGGCCCCAGCCGCAGCTGCTTTTCCCAGGCGGGCAGAACCGCGCCCGGATCGCTCAGCAACCGCGCCGGCCCATCGGGATCGGTGCACAGCGGGCGCGCCAGCCCCACGATGTCGCACGCCCCGCCAGCAACGGCCGCCGCCATCGCAGCCGCCCCGCGAAACCCGCCCGTCACCATCAGCGGCGTCTTCACCGCCGCCCGCAGCCGCTCCGCCTCCTCCAGGAAATAGGCCTCGCGCCGCGCGGACCGCGCCTCGCCGGGTGAAAGCCCATCGGAATCCATCATCCGCGGCTGCTCGTAATTCCCGCCGGAAACCTCCAGGAAATCAATCCCTTCCGCCTCCAGCATCTGCGCGACAAGCCGCGATTCCTCCACCGCGAACCCGCCCCGCTGGAAATCCGCCGAATTCAGCTTCACCGCCACGCCAAAGCCCGGCCCGGCCGCGCCCTTGGCCGCCCGCACCGCCTCCAGCAGGAACCGGGCCCGGTTCTCCAGGCTTCCGCCGAACCGGTCCGTCCGCCGGTTCGCCAGCGGCGACAGGAACGCCGACAGAAGATAGCCATGCGCCCCGTGAAGCTGCACACCGGCAAATCCGGCCGCCCGGCACACGCCCGCCGCATGGCCGAAGGCCGCGATCAGCTCCCCGATTTCCGCCTCGCTCAGCGCCTCCGGCACGCCGAACTGCTTGCCCGGCAGCGCCACGGGGATCGCGCTCGGCGCCTTCGGATGGGCGTTAACCGTGATCGGCGTCTGCCGCCCGGCATGCGAAAGCTGCACGAAACAGGCCGCTCCGTCCGCCGATGCCGCCGCCGCATAGGCCGACAGCGCCGCCATCGCCTCCGCTGTCTGCGGCCCCTCGATGGCGACATTTCCCGGCCGTTCCAGATGGCGGCGGCTCACTTGCACATTGCCCGTGATCAGCAGCCCCGCGCCCCCTTCCGCCCAGCGGCGATACAGGCGTTGATGGGCCTCCGTCGCCCGGTTCGCCGGGTCGGCAAGGCCCTCCGTCATTGCGGATTTGCCAAGGCGATTCTTCAGCACGACGCCGGATGCCAGCGTCAACGGGGTTGCGAGGCTGTTCATGACCGGGGCATAGGCATGGGGATTACCCGGCGAAAGGAGCGCTTGTGAGAGGATTTCCGCTGTTGCTTGCCGCCACGCTGCTCGCGGCCTGCGGCGGCCAGAAGGATGGCGGCACCGCGGAATCGACCAGCGCCGGCGTCGAGCGCGCCAATGCCGATATTCGCGCCGCCGAAGCCGCGGCGCGCGCGCCCGTCAGCGTGAGCCGATCCGTCGGCGAACTCACCGGCAGGCCCGTGAAGGACGCGCGCGATGCGCCGCCGCCCAAACCGCGCCCCACAGCCCAGGCAGAAGCCCCGGAACCCGCCGAAGAACCGGCCCCGCCGCCCGCAGAGCCGAACCCGCAGCCCTAGCGCAGCATCAGTCCGCCATCGATCGCGATGGATTGCCCGGTGATATAGGGCGCCCGCGACGACGCCAGGAACAGCACCGTTTCGGCCACTTCCTCGGGCTCGCCCCAACGGCGCATCGGCACCGATTTCATCAGCCGCTTTTCATATTCGGCGTCGGTGCGCTGGATTTCCGTCATCCGGGTGCGGATGAAGCCCGGCGCCACCATGTTCACCCGGATCCCGTCGGGCGCCCATTTGTCGGCCAGCGCCCGCGTCAGCCCCAGCAGCCCCGCCTTCGAGGCGGTATAGGCCGGCGTTTCCCGCAGCGCGAGAAAGCTGGAGAGCGAGCCCATGTTCACGATCGCCCCGCCCCGCGCCTTCAGCGCCGGGTGCAGCGCCGCGCTCAGCGCCATCACCGCGTTCAGGTTCACGTCGATCACGGCCCGGAACCCTGCCTCGGTATATTCGTCCGCCCGTCCGGTCCCGGCGTTGTTCACCAGGATGTCGATCTCGCCCGCCGCCTTGGCCACGGCCGCAGCCGTCTCGGCCCGGGTGAAATCCGCCTGAAGATAGGTGTAACCCGACAGGTCATCGGCATAATCCGTCGCCGCCGCCCGGGTGCCGGTGATCAGCACCGTTGCGCCGTTCGCCCGGAAGGCCTTCGCCGTCGCCAGCCCGATGCCCTGGCTCCCGCCCGTCACCAGGACCCGCTTGCCCTTGAATTCCGGCCATGTCCCGCTCATCCGCTCGCCCTTTCCGTCCCCGGTTTCCTGCTGCACCCATCGGTAGGCTGGCCGAAATCCGCAATCAGCCAAAAGAATGGGGCCGGCGGCTTCCGGTCGCGCAATCGCGATGCCCGAATGTCGGTTTTATACAAAATTGCCAAATTTCCTTGAAACATCAGGACCCTCCGTTCCGGGCCGACGGCGTCTTGCCCTGTTCCGCCATTTCGGTCATTACCCCGGCCGAGGGGAAAAAGCTGGCGGCCGATCGTGTCGGCCTCGCAGGGAGTCTTTGCAAATGCACGCTTTCTCCACCCGCGTTTCTCTCGTCACCGTTCTTCTCGCCGCGTCCCTCGCGCTCGCCGCCTGCAAGGACGAGCCCAAGGTCATCGTTCAGAAAGACGGCAAGGCCAGCGTGATCACCGGATCGGGTGGCGCGGTGGTGGAAAGCGCCAGCGACGGGGAAAGCCTGACCCTTTCCACCGAACTTCCGGCCTTCGCCCCGGCCTATCCGGGCGCACGGCTGGTAACCCGGGTATCCGATGGAAACCGGGGCCGGGGTGGCGGGCTGATGGTGTTCCGGACCGAAGATTCCGTCGAAAAGGTCGCCGCCTTCTACGACGCCAGGGCAAAGGAACTGGGCGTGAAGGCGGGGATGGTTGTCAACGAAGCCGACAGCGCGGTGCGGATCTTCGCCGGGCGCGACGGCAAGGACAAGGCGGGCGGCGCCCTCATCGCCATCTCCCGCTCGGACGAAGGCGCCGGCACCGAAATCGTCATAACCTCCGGCATGGCCGACGCCCAGATCCGGCGGATGGAGGAAGACAGGAACGCCTGGCGCGAGACAGCCCGCCCGATGCGCCTGCAATAGCGTTGCCGATGGGGGCCGCCTGCCTGAATTGGCGGGCTGGCCGCCGCTGCCCCGAACGCCTAATCTCGGCCCATGTTCCTTCATTTCCTTGATGAGCTGCGCGCCGCGAAGATCCCGGCCTCGCTGAAAGAGCATCTGATGCTGCTGGAGGCGATGCAGGTGGGCGTCATCGAAAACCGCGTCGATGATTTCTATTATCTGTCGCGCGCCGTCTATGTGAAGGATGAAGGCCTGCTGGACCGGTTCGACCAGGTTTTCGGCAAGGTTTTCAAGGGCCTCGAAACCACGATCGACACCGGAACCGCGGAAATTCCCGAAGAATGGCTGCGCAAGCTGGCCGAACTCTATCTCACGCCCGAGGAAATGGCCGAGATCAAGTCGCTCGGTTCCTGGGACGAGATCATGGAGACGCTGAAGAAGCGGCTCGAGGAGCAGCAGAAGCGCCACGAGGGCGGCAACAAGTGGATCGGCACGGCGGGCAAGTCGCCGTTCGGCGCCAACGGCTACAACCCGGAAGGCGTCCGCATCGGGCAGGACAAGAATCGCCAGGGCAAGGCCCTGAAGGTCTGGGACAAGCGCGACTTCAAGAACCTGGATTCCACGGTCGAACTCGGCACCCGCAACATCAAGGTCGCGCTCCGGCGGCTCCGGAAATTCGCCCGCGAAGGCGCAGCCGACGAACTGGATCTGGATGCCACCATCAAGGGCACCGCGCGCAAGGCCTATCTGGACATCGTGATGCGCCCCGAACGGCACAATGCCGTGAAGCTGCTGCTGTTCCTGGATGTCGGCGGCTCGATGGATCCGCATGTGAAGGTGATGGAAGAGCTGTTTTCCGCCGCGCGGACGGAGTTCAAGCACCTGGAATATTTCTACTTCCACAACTGCCCGTACGAGGCGGTCTGGAAAGACAACAAGCGCCGCTGGTCCGAACGGACGCCCACCTTCGATGTGCTTCACAAATTCCCGCATGATTACAAGCTGCTGTTCGTGGGCGACGCGTCCATGAGCCCCTATGAGATCAACTATGCCGGCGGGTCCGTGGAGCATTGGAACGAGGAGGCCGGCGATGTGTGGATGAAGCGCCTGACGGGCGTCTATCATTCCGCCGCCTGGCTGAACCCGATCCCGGAACAGCATTGGGGCCACAGCCAGTCCATCCAGATGATGAAGACGCTGATGGAAGGCCGGATGTTCCCCCTCACCCTCGATGGACTCGACCGGGCGATGCGGGAACTCACCCGCAGCCATTGAATGCCGCACCGCAGCATATTTTCGGATCGAAAATTCATTAATTACCAGCATGTTATGCTGACGTATTGACTCATTTGCAGCTGTTAACCAATGTCTCCGCACGGGAGGCGGGGCATGCCGGGGCAAGACGACAGCATTTCTGCGGCAGTGACCGGCGAATGGGTCGAACTGCGTGAACTCGGCAGCGCCGACCGCCTCGTCCTGAAATCCTCCGAAGCCGATATTCCCCCTGCGCGCGGGCGGCGCACGCTCACCCTCGCCGCAGGGCGCCTGGCGCGCGCCGGCGCGCCCGGGCCGACTGATCGGCTCGAAAGCGCGGGCGGCGGCCACTGGGATGTTGCGGGCAACCGCCTGCGGATCGACCTCCCCGGCTGGTCCGGAACCTATTCCGTCGAAAAGACCGATGCTGAAACGATTGTTCTGAAACGGGAATGACGAAGCTGACTGACTGAAAACAAGGCCGCCAGCAGCCAGTGCCACCAATGCCCCGAGGCGGCAGGAGGGAGACTGAACATGGCCAAGAACAAGGACAGCGACGACGAGAATGACCTGCCCGTCACGCGCAGCTGCGCGGCGATGGCGGTTCACCACCGGCTGATGGCGACCGATGCGCGCTATGTCGCGAACCGGGAAAAGATCGAGGAGATGGCCTTCCGCGCCGAACAGGGCATGCTGGCCCAGCGCAGCGGCTGCACGAAGATCCCGGTCGTCGTCCATGTCGTGCACCGGACCGCGGCCGAGAATATCTCGAAGGCCCAGATCGACAGCCAGATCAAGGTCTTGAACGACGATTTTCGCAAGAAGAACGGGGATGTTTCCAACGTTCCCGCAGCCTTCGCGCCGCTGGCGGCCGATTCCCGCATCGTCTTCGAACTGGCGACGACAGACCCCAACGGCAACCCGACCGACGGCGTCACCCGCACCAGCACCAGCGTCACCAGCTTCTCCTCTGACGACAGGGTGAAATCGGCGGCGACAGGCGGCGCCAACCCATGGCCCGCAGACGAGTATCTGAACATCTGGGTCTGCAAGCTGGGCGGCGGCCTGCTCGGTTACGCCCAGTTCCCCGGCGGCCCCGCTGCAACGGACGGCGTCGTCTGCACCCACACCGCCTTCGGCACCGAGGGCACGGCTGCTGCGCCCTTCAACAAGGGGCGCACCGCCACCCACGAAGTCGGCCACTGGCTCAACCTCCGCCACATCTGGGGCGACGACGGCGACGGCTGCGGCGGATCGGATTTCGTCTCCGACACGCCGAATCAGGGCGGCCCGAACACCGGCATGCCCAGCTTCCCGAAAGTCAGCTGCTCGAACGGCCCCAACGGCGACATGTTCATGAATTACATGGATTATACCGACGACGCCGGCATGTTCATGTTCACCACCGGGCAGGTCGCGCGGATGCAGGCCTGCCTCGATGGCCCGCGCAGCGCCATCGGCTCCAGCGTGCCGTGCGGCGGCAAGAGCATCATCAAGGACGCCATCAAGGAACCGATCAAGGAATTCGCGAAGGAAATCCCGAAGGATGCCATCAAGGATCTTCCGAAGGACCGGCCAAAGGATTTCGTGAAGGAGCCGGTGAAGGAGTTCGCGAAGGACCTGCCCAAGGATCCCATCAAGGAAGGACCGAAGGACGGGGTGAAGGACGTGCCGAAAGAAGGCGCGAAGGACTTCCCGAAAGACGCGGCCAAGGATCGCCCGAAGGAGTTCGTGAAGGAACGTCCGAAGGACCTCATCAAGGATCGGCCGAAAGAGGCGGTGTTCGATCCGCAGAAGAGCCTGTTCGAAAACCCGAAGGGCTTCGATCCCGGCCCGCTGGTCGATCCGGCCGGGCCGCTGGTGAACCCGGCCATCAATCCGGCGATCGGCGGCGCGACGCCGTTCGTGCTGGGCGGCGGCCAGGGCCGCGACGACGGCGGCGCCGCGCAGCTGGTGCTGGCGGTGGGCGCGCAGGTGCTGGAGGCGCTGGCGGCGCTCCACCAGTCCGGCCAGCTCACCGGCGAAGGGCAGCAACTCGGCCAGGCGCTGGAGGCGGCGCTTGCCGAACTCCGCGCCAACGCCGGCTGAGAAGGCAGGCGGCCATGGCCTGACCCCGCCATGGCCGCCGCCACCCGATGATCCTCATCATCTCCTTCCCCGAAAACAGCCATGTGGACCGCGTCACCGCGCATCTGTCCCGTCCGTGGCGGCTCGTCAGCACAGACTGGTTCCCGTCCCGGCTCGCGCTTGCCATGCGCGCCGGCGGCGAACGGCGCCTCGCGCTCCGCCTGCCCGATGGCGAATGGATCGATCTCGAAACGGTGGGCGCCGCCTGGTACCGCCGCATCCGCCCGCTTGAGATGGACCCGGCCCTGACAGACCCGACATCGCGCCTCTTCGCATGGTCCGAATCAACCGAAGCGCTCGGCGGCATCTGGGCCTCGCTCGACTGCTTCTGGATGAACCAGCCCCATGCAGACGACCGGGCGCAGCGCAAGCTGTGGCAGCTGCGGGAGGCGATGGCCGTCGGCCTCGCCGTGCCCGACACGCTCGTCACCAACGATCCCGCCGAAGCCCGCGCCTTCATCGAGGCACGCGGCCCCGAACAGGTGATCCGCAAGGCCTTCCGCAACATCGCCGAAGCGCCCCGCCACACCGAGCGCCTCGGCAGCGCCGATCTCGCCCGGCTCGATCAGGTGCGCTTCGCCCCCGTCACATTCCAGTCCTTCGTCGCCGCCGATCTCGATCTGCGCACCACCTATGTCGATGGCGAGATGTTCACCGCCGCCATCCGCTCAGAGCCGGAATATGAAGCGGATTACCGCCCCGGCCTCGGCTCCGCGACGGTCACCCCCTATCGGCTGCCGGACGAGGTGGCCGAACGCCTGGACATGCTGATGAAGCGGCTGAGCCTCGCCTATGGCGCCGTCGATTTCCGCGTCACGCCCGAAGGCGAGCATGTCTTCCTCGAGGTGAACCCGGCCGGTGAATATCTCTTCGCCTCGGAACGCACCGGCCAGCCCGTGCCGCAGGCCATCGCGGCCTGCCTCGAACGGCACGACAGGCAGCACGGACAATAGGATAACCGCCCCGAAAATCCCGCGAATTCCCCTTGCGCCCGGCGACGGACAGGGCCAAATCTTGGCCTCTGCACTCGAATAAGGAGGAAGACATGGGGCTGTTCTCGACCTTGAAGGATGCGATCTTCGGCAGCGACGAGGCGAAGGAAGTCGCCGCGAAAAAGGCGCCGCCCGCGCCCGCCGCCGCCACGCCGCCACCGCCGCCGAAGCCGCAGCCGGTCGATCTGGAGGAAACGCTCGCCTATATGGCCGAAAAGCGCGGCCAGCCCTCCAACTACAAGACGTCGATCGTCGATCTCATGAAGCTCGTCGGGATGGACAGCTCGCTGGCGGCCCGCAAGGAACTGGCGACCGACCTCGGCTACACCGGCGCGCTCGACGGCAGTGCGGAAATGAACATCTGGCTGCACAAGAAGGTGATGGAAAAGCTGGCGACAGCCTCCGTCTGACCGGTCAGCGACGCAGCACGAACAGCGCGTGGTCCGCCCTCAGGTTGGGCCACGCGCCGATCGGGGTCTCCCCCGCCAGATAGGCCTCACTCTCGATCGTCAGGCCCATCTCCCGCGCCAGCGCACGGAAATCGTCGATGGTGCAGAAGTGGATATTCTCGGTCTCGTACCAGCTCACCGGCAGCGTCCGCGTCACCGGCATCCGCCCCTTCAGCAGCAGATGCGCCCGCACCCGCCAGAAGCCGAAGTTCGGGAAAGCGACGACCGCGCGCCGCCCGATCCGCACCAGCTCGGCCAGCACCTGCCGCGGCGCCTCCATCGCCTGCAGCGTCTCCGACAACACCGCATAGTCAACGGACTGGTCGGGAAACACGGCAAGGTCGCTCGTCGCATCGCCCTGCACAACCGACAGTCCGCGCCCCACGGCCGCCGCCACCCGCGCCGGATCCAGTTCGATCCCGCGCCCGTCCACCTGCTTCGCATCGCGCAGGTGCGCCAGCAGCCGGCCATCCGAACAGCCGACATCCAGCACGGTGGCCCCGGCCGGAATCTGGGCCGCCACCTGCCTCAGTCGCGCGGTCAGCCCGTTCATGCCGTCCGCTCCACCGCTTTCAGGAAGCCGTCCACCACCTCGTTCAGGCCGGGCGTGTCCAGCAGGAAGGCATCATGGCCGAAGGGGCTCGTCAGCTCCACGAAGCTCGCATGCCGCCCCGCCGCCACCAGCGCCTGCACGATGCGTTTCGATTCCGCCGTCGGGTACAGCCAGTCGGTATCGAACGAGATCACGCAGAACCGCGCCTCGGTCGCGGCAAAGGCCTGCGCCAGCTGCCCGCCATAATCCTCCGCCAGGTCGAAATAATCGAGCGCGCGGGTGATATAGAGATAGGCGTTGGCGTCGAACCGGTCGACGAAGCTCATCCCCTGGTGCCGCAGATAGGATTCGATCTGGAAATCCGCATCGAACCCGAAACTCTTGGCGTTGCCCTGCTGCAGGTGGCGGCCGAACTTCGCCGTCAGCCCCGCCTCCGACAGATAGGTGATGTGCGCCGCCATCCGCGCAACCGCCAACCCCTTCGCAGGCCCCTCCCCCGCGCCATAGGCGCCGCCCTTCCACTTCGGGTCGGCCATGATCGCCTGCCGCCCCACTTCGTGAAAGGCGATGTTCTGCGCGCTGTGCCGCGCCGCGCTGGCGATCACCAGCACCGATCGCACCCGGCCCGGATAGCTCGCCGCCCATTGCAGGGCCTGCATCCCGCCCATCGATCCGCCCACCACCGCCAGCAGCGTTTCCACCCCCAGCGAATCGAGCAATCCGGCCTGCGCCCGCACCATGTCTGCGATGGTGATCACCGGGAACCGCAGCGCCCAGGGCGCACCGTCCACCGGATGCGGGCTCGCGGGGCCTTCGCTCCCCATGCAGCCGCCGATCACGTTGGAGCAGATGATGAAATGCCGCTCCGGGTCGATCGGCAGGCCCGGCCCCACCATCCGCGTCCACCAGCCCGGCTTTCCCGTCACCGGATGCGGGCTGGCCACATACTGGTCCCCGGTCAGCGCATGGCAGATCAGGATCGCGTTCGAGCGGTCCGCATTCAGCCTGCCCAGCGTCTCGAAGCCGATGGCCGGGCGCGGCAGCACCTGCCCGGATTCGAGCGGCAGGTCCTGCGGCAGGCGGACATGATTATGGGCGACCTTGGGCGACACGGCGCCAGCGCCTAGCAGCGCCGCCCGCCGCTGGCAAAGGCGGCGCGCACTTGCCCCCCGCATCCCACGCGCCTAACGGCATCGCCCATGACCGCACCTGTTCCCAATCCGTGGATCTCCGCGATCCAGGCCTATGTTCCCGGCTCAGCCAAGGGCGGCGGCCACGCCAGCCCGGTGAAGCTCTCGTCCAACGAGAATCCCTGGGGCGCAAGCCCGCTCGCCATCGAAGCGCTGAAGGACGCCGCCGCCGGCAGCCACCGCTATCCGGACGGCACCGCAGAGGCGCTGCGCCACAAGATCGCGAAGCTGCACGGCCTGAACCCGGAGCTCGTCGCCTGCGGCACCGGCTCTGACGAGATCCTGCAGCTTCTGCCGCTGATCTACTGCAAGCCGGGCGACAGCGTGGTGCATGTGAACCATGGCTTCATGGTCTATCCCATCGCCGCCCGCCGTGCGGGGGCAGAGCCGCTCGCCGCGCCGGATGCGGACTATGCCGCCGATGTGGACGCCATCCTTCGCACGGTCCGCGAAGACACCCGCATCGTCTTCCTCGCGAACCCCAACAACCCCACCGGCACGATGATCCCGGCCAGCGAAGTCGCCCGCCTCCATGCCGGCCTCCGCCGCGACGTGCTGCTGGTGGTGGATCAGGCCTATGCCGAATATCTGGACGAGGCCGATCCGGATGGCGGCCTCGCGCTGGCGCAGACGACAACCAACGTCCTCGTCACCCGCACCTTTTCCAAGATCTACGGCCTCGGCGGCCTGCGCGTGGGCTGGGCCACCGGCGCGGCACCGCTGATCACCGAGCTGAACCGGGTGCGCGCCCCCTTCCCGATCTCGGTGCCCGCGCTCGCCGCGGCCGAAGCCGCGCTCGACGATCAGGAGTTCGTCAGCCGCTGCCGCGCCTGGAACCGCGAACAGCGGACGCGCCTCTCCGATGCGATCAGCCGGCTGGGCAACAAGGGGCTGCGCGCCATCCCGTCCGAAGGCAATTTCGTGCTGATGACCTGCCCGGAAAGCGGCCCCCTTTCGGCCGAAGCGATCCACAAGGGCCTCGCCCAGCGCGGCTACATCACCCGCTGGCTGCCCGGTCAGGGGCTGCCGCATGCCGTGCGCATCTCCGTCGGCACGGCGGATGAAACCGGCGGCGTGATCGCGGCGCTGAACGAGATCGCGGCCGCCTGATGCTGCCCTTTGCGCGCGTCTCCATCATCGGCATGGGGCTGATCGGCTCCAGCCTGGCGCGCGCGGTCCGGGCGCATATGCCCACGGTGCGCCTCACCGCGACCGACGCCGACCCCGCCGTCCGCGAGCGTGTGCGGGACCTGAACCTCGTCGATGATGTCGCGGATTCGGCGGGCGCGGCGGTTGTCGATGCCGATCTCGTGGTGCTGGCCGTGCCGCTGGGCGCGTTTGCCGCCGTGGGCGCGGAAATCGCCCCGGAACTCGCGTCGGGCGCAATCGTTTCCGATGTCGGCTCCGCCAAGCAGATCGTGATCGACGCGCTCGGCCCGCTGATGCCGCCGGGCGTCCACCTGATCCCCGCGCACCCGGTGGCGGGCACCGAACGGTCCGGCCCGGACGCCGGCTTCCCCACGCTCTTCGAAGGGCGCTGGTGCATCCTCACCCCGCCCGAAGGCGCAGACAGCGCCGCCGTCGCCCGCCTGTCGGAATTCTGGGCGCGCGTCGGCTCGCGCGTAGAGGTGATGGAACCACGCCACCATGATCTGGTGCTGGCCGTCACCAGCCATATCCCCCACCTCATCGCCTATTCGATCGTCGGCACCGCCGCTGATCTGGAGGGCGTGACGCGCGGCGAAGTGATCAAATATTCCGCCGGGGGCTTCCGCGATTTCACCCGCATCGCCGCCTCGGACCCGACGATGTGGCGCGACGTGTTCCTGACGAACAAGGACGCCGTGCTGGAAGTGCTGGGCCGCGTCAGCGAGGACATCGCCGCCCTGCAGCGCGCCATCCGCTGGGGCGAGGGCGACGCCCTGTTCCAGCGCTTCAGCAGCAGCCGCGATATCCGCCGCGCCATCATCGATGCAGGGCAGGACACGGCAGACCCGGATTTCGGCCGCCACCACTAGGCACTTCCGTGCCCGCCAGTCGCCGGCTGTCCTACACCCGCCGTCCCTGCCATGCCGGGCAGGATGCGCCGCCCTGCCCCACCCCGCGCCCCGATCCAGGCCGGCTCAGGGGGCAGGCGGCCTTCGCGCGCGAAGGCAGTGCGAAATGTGTGAAAAGCTGAACGGCTGTCAGGCCTCCAGCTCGTCCTCGCTGCGGGCGGCCAGGATTCGCCGCGCCAGCCCCTGCGGATGCCCCGCCCGGGCAAAGGCACCCAACTGCCGGGCCTTGAGTTTCGGATCGTCCAGCACCGGCCCGAACGGCCCCAGCCGCTTGCGGCGGGCAAAATCCAGCGCGGCACCCCAGGGGTCATGGCCCTCCAGCACCGCGCCCTGCGTTTCTGCATCGATCCCATGGGCGGACAGGCTGGCCCGCACCCGCCCGGCTCCCATGCCGCGCCGCGCCAGCCCGCGTGCCCGCGCCTCGGCAAAGGCCGCATCATTCACATAGCCCAGCGCCACCATCCGGTCGGCGGTCGCCTCCGGATCGGGCGGCGGCTCGCCTTCGGCCCAGCCCCGCTGACGGATCTTCTGGTTCAGCAGGCGCAGCAGGCGGGCGCGGCTGCTCTGGAAACGCTCCACATAGCGCACCGCAATGGCGTCCAGCGTCGCGGAATCCAGCGGCGGCGGCGGTTTTCGCGGCCCTTTTGCACGGGAATGAGGTGCCATCTGCCACCTTGCTGCCACAGTTCGGGCCTGTTTTGAACCAGTCTCGGGTCCATCTGGCACGGTGCAGGCTGCCGTTAACCGTGCTATGCGCGGTGCTAGGTAAGTCGCACGCCTGCTGCCCAAGAGAGGCCCGAGCTGGAATGACTGTGGACGACGCCAACCAAGCCCCGGCCCCCGCCGGACTGACGCCGACCCCCCTGCTGTCCGGAATCCCCTTCGTGACCGGACGCTACAACACGCTGACCGACGCGCTGGACTATGCCGCGACGGGCGCGACCGGCTATAATTTCTACGACGCGCGCGCCAATCTGCAGCGCGTTTACCCCTATTCGCAACTCCGCGAAGATGCCCGCGCGGGTGCGCTGCGCCTGATCGCCCATGGTGTGAAGCCGGGCGAGCGCGTGGCCCTGATCGCGGAAACCGGCGCGGAGTTCGCAGCTGCCTTCTATGCCGCCCTCTATGCCGGCGTGCTGCCCGTGCCGCTGCCGCTTCCCACCTCGTTCGGCGGCCGCCAGGCCTATGTCGAACAGATCCGGGTGCAACTTTCCAGCAGCGATCCGGTGCTGGTGCTGGGGCCCGACAGCCTGAAATCCATGTTCGCCGAAGCGGCAGAGGGCATCTCCACCGCGCTCGGCTGGGCGGAGTTCGATGCGATGCCGGCCCCGGCCACCGAACTGCCCGCCGCCGATCCGGACGCGATCGCCTATCTGCAATATTCCAGCGGCTCCACCCGCTTCCCGCACGGCGTCGCCGTCACCCACCGGGCCGTCATGGCGAACCTCACGGGCCATGCCCTCAGCATGAAGCTCGCGGTCGGCGATCGGGGCATCAGCTGGCTGCCCTGGTATCACGACATGGGGCTTGTCGGCACCTTCCTGTCGCCCATGGCGGTGCAGCTGTCGGTCGATTTCATCGCAACGGATGATTTCGCCCGCCGCCCGCTCAGCTGGCTCACCCTCATCAGCCGCAACCCCGGCAACAGCCTCTCCTATTCGCCCACCTTCGGCTACGATATCTGCGCCCGCCGCGTCTCCACGCAGACCGATGTGGAAGGCCGCTTCGATCTCAGCCGCTGGCGCATCGCCGGCAACGGGGCCGACATGATCCGTCCCGATATCTGCCAGGCCTTCGTGGACGCCTTCGCCTCGGCGGGCTTCCGCGCCGAAGCCTTCACCCCCAGCTACGGCCTTGCCGAAGCAACGCTGGCCGTTTCGGTGGCGCCGGTCGGCCAGGGCATCGTCTGCGATCTTGTGGACGAGAAAAAGCTTGCAGGCGAAGGCCTTGCAGATGGTCCTTCAGATCCTTCGAAGCCCGTGCGCTATCGCGCCATCGTGGATTGCGGCGTCGCCGTCCACGGCCTCGTCATCGAGATCCGCGATGCCGACGGCAAGGCCCTGCCCGACCGGCAGATCGGCCGGGTGCTGGTGAAGGGCGAAGGGATCATGCAGGGCTATTTCCGCGATCCCGAAGCGACCGCGGCCTGCCTCTCCCCCGATGGCTGGCTCGACACCGGCGACATGGGCTATCTGGTGGATGGCCACATCTTCATCGTCGGCCGCGCCAAGGACATGATCATCCTGAACGGCAAGAACCACTGGCCGCAGGATATCGAATGGGCGATCGAGCAGCTCGAAGGCTTCAAGGCGGGCGACATCGCCGCCTTCTCGATCACCACGCCCCAGGGGGAGGAAGCGCCCGCTGTCCTCGTGCAGTGCCGCACCACCGATCTGGAGGAACGCGCCCGCCTGAAGGATGCGATCCGCACCAAGGTCCGCGCCATCACCGGCATGAACTGCGTGGTGGAACTGGTGCCGCCCCGCACCCTGCCCCGCACCTCGTCGGGCAAGCTCAGCCGGGTGAAAGCCCGCCAGCTCTATCTGTCGGGTGAAATCGTCCCCTTCGACGTCGCGGCATAGGCCGGCCCTGCCCTGTCGGGGCGGGCCAACCGCTCAATCCAGCCCCAGCCGCTGCCGGAAAAAGCCGATCGTCCGCGCCTCCGCCTCCTTGGCGGGGCCGGACTCGGTCAGATGGATGGTCAGCACGGAATGCGGCGCCATGCCGGTGCCCGCCCGGGCGTCTTCCGGGTTCAGTTCGATCGCTTCGAACCGGTCGCCGAATTCCGCCCGATACCGCTCGAAGCGGGCATCCGGCACGAACTTGTCGCCCCGGAACCTGAGGCCCAGCAGCGTCAGATCCTCGTCCTCGAAGCGCTTGCGGGCACAGCCGATCTCGGCTTCGGAAACCCCGATTCCGCCATCGTCCCGGAACGGAAGCGAGGGCTGCGAAAGCACCGGGGCCACCACGGCGGGTTCCGTCATCATCGCCAGCGCAAAACCGCCGGTGAAGCACATTCCCACCGCCCCGACGCCCGGCCCGCCGCAATCGGAATGGGCATGTCGGGCCAGTGCCCGCAACCAGTCCACGATGGGGCTGGATTTGCTGCCATTCCAGATGCTGAACTCGCGGCGGATGCAGATCGCCTTCAGGACTTCGCCAACGGCATAGCCGACCGAAGCCTTCCGGCCCGGCGTCCCGAACAGGCTCGGCAGGAACACCGTCATGCCCTGCGCCACCAGCCGATCCGCGAAATCCACCACCAGCGGATGCAGCCCCGGCATTTCATGGATCACGATCACCGCCGGTCCATGGCCTCGCCGACAGACCGGCCGGGTCCATGGCGCAGCGGTGAAATCCGATCGCTGGTAATCCTCAAGCGGCATCCCGGCATGCTCGTTGCCGAAACCCCGGCTGTCAAGAATGGCCGCCATCGCCTAAGGCACCGCGGATGACGCCGCCCAAGACGCCCGATGCCCTGACCAACTGGGTCGATCGCCTGCCGCCCCGGGCCGCCCTCTATGCCCGCCTAGCCCGGTTCGACCGGCCGGCGGGCATCTGGCTCCTGTTCTGGCCCTGCCTGTTCGGCGCCTTCCTCAGCCCGCCGGCCGGCTGGTGGCGCTGGTGGCCGCTATTCCTGCTGGGCAGCATCGCGATGCGGGCCGCCGGCTGCGTCTACAACGACATCGTGGACAGGGATCTGGATGCGAAAGTCGCCCGCACCGCCAACCGACCGGTCGCCAGCGGGGCAATCCCGCAGACATCGGCCTGGATCTTCCTGATCCTGCTGTCGCTCGTCGGCCTCGCCGTCCTCCTCGCCCTGCCCGTCGCCGCCCGGTTCGTGGCGCTCGGTTCATTGCTTCTGGTTGCGGCCTATCCCTTCATGAAGCGCATCACCTGGTGGCCGCAGGCCTGGCTGGGGCTGACGTTCAACTGGGGGGTTCCCGTCGGCTGGGCCGCCGCCGAACCGGCACTCAGGGCGGAAATGCCCGTGATGCTCCTCACCTATGCCGCCGCCATCGCCTGGACGCTCGGCTACGACAGCATCTACGCCGCCCAGGATGTAGAGGATGACGCGCTCGCCGGGGTCAAATCCTCGGCACGGGCGCTCGGCCCCCGGCTGAAGGCCGGCGTCGGCCTCTTCTATGCGATGACGATCCTGCTGCTGGGGGCCGCCCTGTGGCGATGGACGGCAAGCCCGCTCCCGCTCGCCGCGCTGGCCCCGGCCGCACTGCATCTCGGCTGGCAGACGCTGACGCTCGACCCTCAGGACAGCGGCTCGGCGCTCACCCGCTTCCGCTCCAACCAGCTGACGGGTCTGCTGCTTCTGCTGCCCATCCTCCTTGCCGCCTTCGTCCGCGCCGCCTAGATCCGGGGCATGCTCACCCCCGAAGCCGCGCTCGAACGCCTCGATCACCTGCTGTCGCTCGCCCGGAAAGCCGGCGCCGATGCCGCCGACGCCGTCTATTTCGGTGAATCCTCACTCGGAATCGGCGTCCGCCTCGGCCAGCTGGAAGATATCGGCCGCTCAGAGGGCGAGGAGATCGGCCTTCGCCTGTTCCTTGGCGCCCGGTCT
>NZ_JAYRCW010000001.1:18539-63734 GCF_041909755.1 Sandaracinobacter sp. | reverse complement strand
CGAAGCGGTGGAGCGCGCCATCGCAATGGCCCGGGAAGCAACCGAGGACAGGTTCGCGGGCCTTGCCCCCGGCGACCTGCTGGCAAGCGGCCCCTTCGCGGATTTCGACCTGTTCGACCCCGCCACCGAGGCACTCAGCCCCGAAACGCTGAAGGCCATGGCGCTGGAGGCAGAAGATGCAGCCCGCGCGATCAAGGGCATCACCAACAGCGAGGGCGGATCGGCCAGCGCTGGCCTCAGCGTCTCGGCGCTCGCCACATCGCACGGCTTCCGGGGGGCAGCACGCGGCACGTCTGTCTCTACCTCGGCGGTGGTGATCGCCGGCGAAGGGGCAGACAAGCAGCGGGACTATGAATGGCATCAGGCCCGCCACCTTTCCGATCTCGAATCGCCCGCCGCCGTCGGCCGCCGCGCCGCCGAACGCACCCTGGCCCGGCTGAATCCGGGCAAGGCCCCGAACGGGCAGATGACGGTGGTGTTCGATCCCCGCGTCTCGGCCAGCCTGATCGGCCATCTGCTGGGCGCCATCACCGGCAGCAGCATCGCCCGCAAGACCAGCTTCGTGCTGGGGCATGAAAGCCAGCCCCTGTTCGGCCCCGGCATCACCATTCGCGATGATCCGCACCGGTCGCGCGGTCTGCGATCCCGCGCCTTCGATGGCGAAGGGCTGCGCACCGCGCCGCGCGCCATCGTCGACAAGGGGATGCTGACGGGCTGGCTGGTGGACAGCGCGTCCGGCCGTCAGCTTGGCCTTGCGCCCACCGGCCACGCCAGCCGGGGCAGCAGCGGCCCGCCCGGCGTCTCCACCTCGAACCTGTGGCTGGAACCGGGCAGCAGCACACCCGTTCAGCTGATGTCAGATATAAAGGACGGCCTCTATATCAATGAATTGATTGGAATTGGCGTCAATCTGCTGACCGGTGATTACAGCCGCGGCGCAGGCGGATTCCGCATCCGCAACGGCCAGCTCGCAGAGCCGGTGACGGAAGCGACCATTGCCGGCCACCTGCGCGACATGTTCAAGGCGCTGATCCCCGCCAACGATCTGCGATTCCGCCACGCCACCGACGCGCCGACGATCCGCGTGGATGGAATGACCGTCGCGGGGCAGTAGGATCAGCGGCTCAAAGCGTCAGCTGAGTGGCGATCCGCGCCGCGACTGTATCCAGACCTGCGGCAATCGAGCCGGTCTCGATCGGCGTCCCCGCATCGGAAGCGGCGACCACGGCCGGGTCCAGCGGCAGGCTTGCGATGGTGTCCGCCCCCAGCCCGGCGTCGGCCGGCGCTTCACCAAAGGGGTGAACAACCTGCCCGTCCGGCATCACCATCCCCGCCATGTTCATCACCACGCCCAGCACGGGCACCTTCAACTGCTCGAAGAAGGCGACTGCGCGGCGGGCGTCTGCGCGGGCCAGCGCCTGCGGCGTGGTGACGACCAGCGCGCCGGACGGGGTCAGTTTCTGCGCGAGAGACAGGTGGATATCGCCGGTGCCGGGCGGCAGATCCACCACCAGCACGTCCAGTTCGCCCCAATCGGCGACCGTCGCCATCTGCACCATGGCCCCCGCCACCATCGGGCCGCGCCAGGCGACCGCCTTGTCCGGATCGGCCATCACGCCCATGCCCAGCATCTTCAGACCATGGCATTCCAGCGGAATCAGCCGCTTGTCCGCCGTGGCCCGCGCCCGTTCCCGGATGCCCAGCAGGATATGCGCGGACGGCCCCTGAATATCCGCATCCAGCAGGCCCACCTTCAACCCGCGCCGTTTCAGCGCCAGCGCCAGCCCAACGGCGACGGTGGATTTGCCCACCCCGCCCTTCCCGGCGCCGACGCCGATGATGTGGCGAACCCCCGGAACGGTGGCGCCCTGCGGCCGGGGCGCATCGCCGCGCTCCGCCGTCTGGATGACGCGGACAGAGGTAAATCCGGCCAGCTTCAGCGCCCTGTCGATCCGGCCTTCCAGCGCCTGGGCGGCCGCCTTCGCCAGATCGTCGACTGCCAGCACAAGGCCCGCCGCCTGCTCATCGCGCACCACCAGGCCGGAAACCCGTCCGCTTTCCAGCAGGTTGCCGGGGCGAACCGGATCCTCGATCGCCTGCAATGCGCGTTCCGCAGCGTCTCTGCCTGGCATGCTCGCCCCTCGCTTTCCTTGAAGGCTGCCCCTATATCCCCTTCAAGAGCTGCTGCAATCTGGTAACAATTCCTGCGGCAATGCGTGCAGAACATGGGGACGGAAAGGCCTACATGCCCTGGCAGAACAACGAGGACGGCGAAGGTTCAGGTGACAAGGGCGGCGGTGGCCGTCGGAATCCCTGGGGCGGCGCCAGTGGCGGACCTTCGAACCAGGGCAAGGATGGCCCCCGGAACCCCTGGGGGGATGCCCCCCGCCCAAAGGGGGGAGACGACCGCCCGCGCGGCAACGGCACCCCCGATTTCGATGAATTCATCCGTCGCAGCCAGGAACGGCTGCGCGGCCTGGGCGGCGGCCAGGGCGGCGGCGGCAACCGCGGCACCGGCCGCGGCATGCCCGACATCCCCTGGGGCCTTGTGGCCGGCGGCCTCGCGCTGGTGCTGATCGGCATGACGTCGGCCTATCGCGTGGATGCCGGCGAGCGGGCCGTGGTGACGCGGTTCGGGCAATATTCCTCCACCAGCGGCCCCGGCTTCCACATGAAGCTGCCGGCCCCGATCGACCAGGTCACCAAGGTCCAGTTCGAGGATATCCGCACGGATCTGATCGGCGCCACCGACGGGGATGCGGAAAATCTGATGATCACGGGCGACGGCAATGTGATCAACATCGCCTATGCCGTGCGCTGGCGCGTGAAGAATGCGGAAGATTTCCTGTTCCAGATCGCCGATCCCAACGCGACCGTGCGCGACGCAACGGAAAGCGCCATGCGCGAGATCGTCGGCCGCTCCACGCTGAACAACGCCATCGGCCCGGAACGCGCGGCAATCGCGGAACAGGTGCGCGAACGGGTGCAGGAAATCCTCGATTCCTATGGCTCCGGCGTGCTGATCCAGGGTGTGGACATCAACAAGGCCGACCCGCCCGCAGCGGTGGACGAAGCGTTCAAGGACGTGTCCGCCGCCCAGCAGGACGCGCAGCAGTTCCTGAACCAGGCCCGCGCCTATGCGCAGCAGGTGCAGGCGCAGGCCGCCGGCGCCACCGCCGCGTTCGACAAGGTCTATGAGCAATATCGCCTAGCCCCAGAGGTGACCCGCAAGCGCATGTATCTGGAAACGATGGAATCCGTGCTCGGCAAGGTGGACACCACCGTGATCGAGGCGCCGGGCGTGCAGGCCTATCTGCCGCTGCCCGAAGTGCAGCGCCGCAACCGCCAGGCGCAGGAGGCGCAGCAATGATCAGTCAGCGCGCCCTCCTCACCGGCGGCATCGGGCTCGCCGCGCTCGCCGTCCTGGCGGCCGTCTCCGTCGTCCGCGTGCCAGAGGATCAGCAGGCGATCATCCTGCAGCTCGGCCGCCCCGTGGCGACCGTGAACACCTATCAGCCGAACCAGAAGTTCGGGCAGACCGGCGCCGGCCTCGTCCTGAAGACGCCGTTCGTCCAGAACACGGTGTTCGTGGACAAGCGGATCATGTCGCTCGACATTCCGCCACAGACGGTGCTGTCGACAGACCAGCTGCGGCTGGTGGTCGACGCCTTCGCCCGCTTCCGCATCGTCAACCCCGTCCGCATGTACCAGACGGTGGGCAGCGAGGAACGGCTGCAGCAGGAACTGTCGCGCATCCTTTCGTCGCGGATCCGCAACGAACTGGGCAAGCAGCGCTTCGACGCCATGCTGTCGCCCGAACGCGGGCAATCGATGGATGCGATCCAGCTGGCGGTGAACCGCTCGGCGCTCGCCTATGGCGCGGAAATCATCGACGTCCGCATCAAGCGCGCCGACCTGCCGCCAGGAAGCCCGCTGGAAGCCGCCTTCGAACGGATGCGAACCGCCCGCCAGCAGGAGGCGCTGACAATCCGCGCGCAAGGGGCGAAGAACGCGCAGATCATCCGCGCCGAAGCGGATGCGGAAGCGGCGCGTGTCTATGCCGAAAGCTTCGGCAAGGATCCCGATTTCTATACCTTCTATCGCTCGATGGAGGCTTATCGGAAGAGTTTCGCGCAAGGGAACAGCAATGTCGTCCTCAGCCCCAGCAATGAATTCCTGCGGGAATTCCAGGGCCGGCGCGGCGGTTGATTTCGGTTCGGCGGCAATATTGAACAGTTCAGCCACCATTCAATCGCCGCACCGTTAGAACCGGGCGTGAGAGGACCCTTTGGAGTAACACACGTGCAAGACAGCTCGAACAAGAGCCGCTTCCTGACTGCCGGTCTTTCGGCCGGCATTGCCGCTGTCGTCGCAACCGCCATTCCGGTGCTGGCACAGGCCCCGGCCGTGCAGGCGCCGGCCATGCAGGCGCCCGCAGCCCCGGCAACCGCAGGCCCCGTGCAGGCGCTTCCCCCGCGCGGTGCGCCCGTCAGCTTCGCGGACCTGACGGCCCGGCTGCAGCCGGCCGTGGTGAACATCTCCACCACCCAGCGCGTGGAAGTGGGCCGTTTCCCCCGCTTCGGCCCCGGCACCAACCTCGAGGATCTGTTCCGCCGCTTCCAGGAGCAGCAGACAGAGGACGGCCAGCCCGTCACGCGGGAGGCAACCTCGCTCGGCTCCGGCTTCGTCATCTCGCCGGATGGCTATATCGTCACCAACAACCATGTGATTTCCGGTCGTGACGGGCAGAAGCTCGTCGACACAATCACCGTCACGCTGTCCGACCGGCGCGAATATACCGCCCGCGTGATCGGCCGCGATCCGCTTTCGGATCTCGCGCTGCTGAAGATCGACGGCGAGAACCTGCCCTATGTGCAGTTCGGCAATTCCGAAGGCACCCGCGTGGGCGACTGGGCGATCGCCATCGGCAATCCCTTCGGCCTGGGCGGCACCGTTACCGCGGGCATCGTTTCGGCCCTGCATCGCGGCATCCAGGGCGGCGGCGCCTATGATCGCTATATCCAGACAGACGCGTCCATCAACCAGGGCAACTCCGGCGGCCCGCTGTTCGACCTGAACGGCAATGTTATCGGCGTGAACACCGCCATCTTCTCGCCCACGGGCGGCAATGTCGGCGTGGGCTTCGCGATCCCGTCGGAATTGGCGAAGCCCGTGATCGATCAGCTGCGCGCCACCGGCAAGGTGAAGCGCGGCTATCTGGGCGTGCAGATCCAGAACATGACGCCCGCGATCGCCTCGTCCCTGGGCCTGCCCAAGGACAGGGGTGAAATCGTCGCCTCGGTCGAGCCGTCCGGCCCGGCCCGCGCTGCCGGCGTGCAACAGGGCGACGTGGTGGTGAAGGTGGCCGGGCAGGAGGTGTCGCCCGATACCAGCCTGTCCTACATCGTCGCCAACACGCCTATCGGATCCCGCGTGCCGATCGAGGTGATTCGCGGCGGCAAGCGCCTGACGCTGACGGCAACGATCAGCGAGCGTCCCTCGGAAGCTTCGCTTCTGGGTCAGCCCGAGCAGGCCGACAGCACCGACAAGGAAGAGGGCGACCAGCCCGGCGCCGAAGCCGCCCGGAAGTCGCTGGGCCTGACGCTGCAGGCGCTCAGCCCGGAAATCCGCCAGCAGCTGCGCCTGCCCGATACCGTGCAGGGCGTCGTCGTCGCGAAGGTGAACCCGTCGTCCAACGCGGCCGAGGAAGGGCTGCAACGCGGGGACATCATCGTCTCGGTGAACCAGCAACCGGTGAAGACGCCGCAGGAAGCCGCCGATGCGGTGGCCGCCGCGCGCAAGGCCGGGCGCGACACCGTTCTGCTGTTCGTGCAGCGCGGCAACACGCCGGGCCGCTTCGTGGGCGTGAAGGTCCAGTAAGCGATATGAGGCACCTGCCGGGCCATTATCCGGGCAGGTGCCTCGCACTGAAGTAGTTAACAGTCCGGAAAAATTCGTGAACTTCCTTGTCCCCCAGTCAATGGGCTGTTAGGCTGCATCAGTTCATTATTGGGGGATAATTACATGATTGGTTCGTCCGCGCGTTTCGCGGCTGTGGCTGCCGCAGCCAGCCTTGCATCTGCCAGCTTTGCGGGAACACTGGTCGCATCGGGCGATGAATGGCAGTTGTCGAACCACGCCTATGAGGCACCATACGCCGCCGGCACCATGCAGTTCGTGAACAGCCTTGCCGCAACTTTCGGCGGGTCCAACTATCTGCTTCTGACTGGTAACGGAAATGTTTCCCAGTCGATGCTAAGCTTGGCTACGGCGCAGTTCCAGTCTCTTGGCAAGACCGTCAGCTACGCCACCACTTTTGATTTGGCCAGCGCATCGGCCTATGATGCCGTCTTCCATTTCGGGCAGAGCGTGAACACGGCAGACTTCGCGGCCTATGTGAGTGGCGGCGGTAACGCCTATGTCTCACTGGGTGCGGGCTGGTGGGGTACAGCGGCCGCGGAGGCTGCGGTGTGGAACCCTGTGCTCGCGCAGTTTGGTCTGGTTGCCGGCAGCGAATGGTTCCCGGTCGCTGGCTTCGCGAAGGCAGATGTAACCGTCGGGCCATCGGATTCGCTGCTCTGGGGTTATGGCCAGTCCATCGAGAAGCTTACCCCCCAATCCTCCAGCCAATCCTATGTGCGCGGCACATTCTTCGGCGGCCCGGAAATCGGGCTGATCGGTTCAAGCGCGGTCTTGGGCGGCGGTGTTTCAGGCGTACCGGAACCGGCCACCTGGGCGCTGATGATCGCCGGCTTCGGGCTTGTCGGGGCAGCAACCCGCCGGAGGCGTCCCATCGCCTGCTGAACCGGGCGGTTCAAGGATTCAGCCATTTCACTGGTTGCGCGATTTGCTCTACCGATAGGATAACATCCGGGAATCAGGGGCTATCGGGAAATGGCTGACATCTTCATCGGCGCGCAATCGGGCGGAACGAACCAGCAGATGCTGGTTCTGAAGCGCGCAAACCGCCACGGCCTGATCGCTGGCGCCACCGGCACCGGAAAGACCATCACGCTTCAGGTCATGGCGGAAGGCTTCAGTCGCGCCGGCGTGCCCGTGTTCCTGTCCGATGTGAAGGGCGATCTCGCTGGCATGGCCCTGCCCGGCTCCGCCACATCGAAACTGCACGAGCCCTTCCAGACCCGCGCGGCCGACATCGGCCTTGGCGCCTATGCCTATGCCGACACGCCCACCGTCTTCTGGGATCTGTTCGGGGAACAGGGCCACCCTGTCCGCACCACCGTTACCGAAATGGGGCCGCTGCTGCTCGCGCGTTTGCTGGGCCTCAATGAAACGCAGGAAGGCGTCCTCGCCATCGCCTTCAAGGTCGCCGACGATCAGGGGATGCTGCTGCTGGATCTCAAGGATCTGAAGCAGATGCTGGCCTGGTGCGCCGACAATGCCAAGGACCTCGCCACCCGCTACGGCAATGTCACCTCGGCCTCCATCGGCGCGATCCAGCGCCAGCTGCTCTCGCTCGAATCGCAGGGCGGGGACCGCTTCTTCGGGGAACCGGCGCTGGCGATGACGGACATGATCAAGGTGGGCGAGGACGGACGCGGGCAGGTGAACATCCTGGCCGCCGACAAGCTGATCTCCAGCCCCAAGCTTTATGCCACCTTCCTGCTGTGGATGCTCTCCGAACTGTTCGAGGAGCTTCCCGAAGTGGGTGACCCGGACAAGCCGAAGCTCGTCTTCTTCTTCGATGAAGCCCATCTGCTGTTCGATGAGGCTCCGAAGGCCCTGCTGGACAAGGTGGAACAGGTTGTCCGGCTGATCCGTTCGAAGGGCGTCGGCGTCTATTTCATCACCCAGAACCCCATCGACGTGCCCGACGCGATCGCCGGGCAGCTGGGGAACCGGGTGCAGCATGCCCTGCGCGCCTTCACCCCGCGCGACCAGAAGGCCGTGAAGGCCGCCGCCACCACCTTCCGCCAGAACCCGGCCGTCAATGTGGAAACCGCCATCCTGGAGCTGAAGACCGGCGAGGCGCTCGTTTCGCTGCTGATGGCCGATGGCGCGCCCTCCCCCGTCGAGCGCGTCTTCATCCGCCCGCCCGCATCCCGCGTGGGCCCGCTGGAGCCGGGCGAGCGCAAGGTGATCCTCTCCAGCTCCCCGGTTGCGGGGAAATATGAGGAAGCGGTGGACCGGGAATCTGCCTTCGAGATCCTGTCCGCCAAGGTCGCCGCGCAGGCAGACGCCCAGTCGGCCGAAAAGGAAGCCGCCGCCGCAAAGAAGGCCGCCGCGCTGGAGGCGAAGGAAAAGGCCGCCGCCGAGCGCGCCTATCGCAACTCCACCATGGGCAAGATGGAAAAGGTTGCCGTCGCCACCGCAACGGCCGTCGCCGTGCAGGCCGGCCGCAGCCTGGTGCGCGGGATCCTGGGCGGGTTGTTCAAGAAGCGCTGATGGAGATCGAAGGGGCGCCGCTCCTTCACCCCGGCAGGGCGCCGTGCGCCCTGCACCCACATCCAAAGCCTGCTCAACAGATTGCGCAGGCGGCAGAACCTTTACCCCCCGCTCAGGCTGAGCCTGTCGAAGCCCCATCAAGCAGGCCACAACCTCCGCAATGCACTTTCAAATTCCGCGCTTCGGCAAGCTCAGCCCGAGCGGGTGAAAGCAAGGCGGGCAACGCCTGTTTGCAAAGCAGATATTTGCCAGATCATGTCCCTGCCTGCCGGTGGCACATGCCACGGCTGGCCTGATCAGGCCCCCGGAACGGTCACCTTCGCGATGTCCGCGTTGCGGGTGCCGGCGGGCGCGTCCAGCAGTTCGCGCAGGAAGGTGCCTTTGTCCACCGTCTGCGTGCCGGGCTGGCCCGGCATGTCGGCGACCGTGCTGCGGATGGACGAATCCACCCGGGCGGCCTTCGCGTCAGACAGCAGCTGGCTTTCGATCTGGGATTTGGGCGGCAGCTGCACGCCGGGGCCGAACAGGGCTTCCAGCGCCTGTTGCTGGCTGTCTGCGCCGATCGGGCGAGGCGCGCCGGGGCGCGGCGGGGCCATGCTGTAATCGGGCGGGATCACCAGCGGGGCCTGCTTGCCGATGGCGAACTCGTCCGGGCGCTTGCGGTCGGCGATGTCGTTGCCGCCACAGGCCGCAAGAAGGAGCGAGGGGGCGACGACGAGGATCAGGCTACGCATTGGGAAGTCTTTCCGAGCTGGCGTCTGAACGGCCGATGAGCGCGCGAAACAGCAGGATGACAACCCCCGCCGTGATCGCCGCATCGGCAATGTTGAACACATAGAAGGACCAGGGGCCCCAGTGCAAATGCACGAAGTCCACGACATAGCCGAAGCGCACCCGATCCACGATATTGCCCAGCGCCCCGCCCAGGATCAGGCCCAGCGCCAGCGATTCCGGCCAATGCCGCTCGCGGCGGATCCACACCGCGACGACCGTTGCGATCACCCCGGTCAGGCCCACCAGCAGCCAGCGGCCCACATCCGTGTCCGCCGTCAGCATCCCCATGGAAACGCCCCGGTTTTCCACCCAGGTAAGCGAAAAGAAGGGCAGCACCGGCACGCTGACCTTCTGTTCCAGCTCCACCACATGGATGATCCAGTATTTCACCAGCTGGTCGGCCAGGAACACGATCGCGGCCAGCGCATAGGCAAGGCGCCTCATTCGTCCATCTCCGCCACCACCTCGTCGCAGCGTCCGCACAGGTCGGTATCGGCCGAAACGTCGGGCAGGTGCCGCCAGCAACGGGCGCAGCGCGCCTTGTCGCTTGCGGCGGCCGCCACGCGGGCCTCTCCCTCCGCCACCAGCACGTCCACCGATGAAACGATGCAAAGCTCGGCAAAGTTCAGGGAGTCGACCAGCGCCTTGTCTGCGGCGGGCGCATGGATCGTCACCGCCACTTCGTTGGACGATCCCACCACCTTCTCGCGCCGCATCGGCTCGATCGCCTGCGTCACCAGCGCGCGCAGCTCCCGCAGCCGCTCGAACCGCGCATCCAGCGCCTCGTCGCGCCAGCTCGCGGGAATGTCGGCATAGGTACCATGGTGCACCGAGGTGCCGTCGCCATGGCGCTGCTCATGCGCTTCCTCGGTGGTGAACACCAGCACGGGGGCCAGCCAGTGGTTCAGCGCGTCGAACAGCGTCGCCAGCACCGTGCGATAGGCCCGGCGCTTGGGCGCGAACGCCGCATCGCAATAGAGGCTGTCCTTGCGCACATCGAAGAAGAAGGCGGACAGGTCCACGTTCACGAAGCTGAAGATCGCCGCCATCATCCGCGCATAGGCATGCTGCTCCAGCGCGGCGCGGATTTCGGCATCGAGGCCGGCGAGGCGGGAGAGGATATAGCGCTCCAGCTCCGGCATTTCGGCCACCGGAACCGCTTCCTCCGCGCTGTACCCTTTCAGCGCACCCAGCAGATAGCGCAGCGTGTTCCGAAGCTTGCGGTAATTGTCCACGCTGGTCTGCATGGAAAGCTTGCCGAAGCGCTGGTCTTCCGAGGTGTCGGTGGAGGCGACCCACAGCCGCAGCACGTCCACCCCGGATTCGCCGATGATCTTCTGCGGATCGACCACATTGCCCAGCGACTTGGACATCTTGCGACCCTTGTCGTCCAGCGTGAAGCCGTGCGTCAGCACGCCCTTGTAGGGCGCCCGCCCCCGCGTGCCGCAGGATTCGAGCAGCGAGGACTGGAACCAGCCCCGGTGCTGGTCCGAGCCTTCCAGATAGAGGTCGGCCTGTTCGGCGCGCAGCCGCGCTTCGGTGACGAAGGCGTGGGTGGAGCCGCTGTCGAACCAGACATCCAGGATGTCCGTCACCTGCTCATAATCCTCGGCCTTGTAGGCACTGCCGAGGAACTCCTGCGGGTCGCGCGTCCACCAGGCGTCTGCGCCGTCGGTTTCGAAGGCGGTCTTGATACGGGCGTTCACCTCTGCGTCAACCAGATAGTCGCCCGTGCCCTTCTGCACGAACAGGGTGATGGGCACGCCCCATGCGCGCTGGCGGGAAAGCACCCAGTCCGGGCGGCCCTCCACCATGGCGCGGATGCGGTTTTCGCCTTGCGCGGGGAACCAGCGGGTATCGCCGATCGCTGTCAGCGCCCGGCCGCGCAGCGTGGTGCCGTCGCCAAGGTCGCGGTCCATCGCCACGAACCATTGCGGCGTGCAGCGGTAGATCAGCTTCGCCTTGGAGCGCCATGAGTGCGGATAGCTGTGCTTGTAATCGGCGGTTGCCGCCAGCAGCGCGCCCGCTTCCCTCAGCGCAGCGCAGACGGGACCATCGGGCGCGTTCACCTTATAGACGTGCATCCCGCCAACAACGGGCCAATCCGCCTGATAGGTGCCATCGGGGCCGACAACGAACTTCGGATCAACGCCATGCGCCTTGCAGAGATAGAAATCGTCCTCGCCATGATCGGGGGCCATGTGGACGAGGCCGGTGCCCGCATCGGTGGTGACGAAATCGCCAGCGAGCAGTGGGCGGGGTTCAGCGAAGAAACCGCCCAGCGCGTGCCACGGGTGGCGGGCGATGGCGCCTGAAAGAAGCGAGCCCTTAAACAGCTTCCCTTCAGTTTCCCATTTTTCAGGAACATGTTGATCTTGATAGACCCCGTCGATCTTCTCGTAGGCCACTCGAAGCCAAAACTCATGGAGCAGTGGTCTGGCTACGATAAACGTGCGCGCCTTCCAAGTGAGCGCAACATACTCAACGTCCTCTCCATACGCCAAAGCCCGGTTCACGGGCAGCGTCCAGGGCGTCGTCGTCCAGATCACCGCATAGGCGCCAACCAGGTCCGGAGCGTTCGGCGCCTCAACAATCTCGAACGCCACATCCACCTGCGTGGAGGTGATGTCCTCATACTCCACTTCCGCCTCGGCCAGCGCGGTCTGCTCCACCGGGGACCACATCACCGGCTTGGCGCCTCGATACAGCTGGCCGCTCTCGGCGAACTTCATCAGTTCTGACGCAATCACAGCTTCTGACGAGAAATCCATGGTAAGATAGGGATTTTCCCAATCTCCCCAGATGCCCAGCCGCTTCAACTGCTCGCGCTGCACCCCCACCCAATGCCCGGCATAGTCCCGGCATTGCTGGCGGAAGGCGATGAAATCCATCTCGCCCTTCTTGATGCCTTTTTCGCGGTTCAATTCCTCCACTCGCCATTCGATGGGCAGACCGTGGCAATCCCAGCCGGGGATATAGGGGCTGTCGAACCCCATCTGCGTGCGGCTGCGGACCACGAAATCCTTCAGGATGTGGTTCAGTGCATGGCCAAGGTGCATGTCCCCGTTGGCATATGGTGGGCCGTCATGCAGGATCCAGCGCGCCGCGCCGGTGCGGAGTTCGCGCAATTTCGCATGCGCGCCCTCCTCCGCCCAGCGCGCCAGCAGGCGCGGCTCGGTCTGGGCAAGGCCAGCCTTCATGGGGAAGCCCGTTTCGGGCAGGAACACGGTGTGGCGGTAATCTGCCGCCCTGGATTGCTCTGTCATGGCGGGCGAAGGCTTTAGAGCATCGGGGCGGCCATGCAACCCTTTGCCGGGCTGCGAATGCTGGGCAAATTCGTTTGCAACTAAATATCTGGATTTGTTTGACTTTTATCAATGACGCCTGTAGACAGCCCCTGATTCCCGAACAGAATGAGGCTGCCATGAAGGGCGACAAGAAGGTCATCGACTATCTGAACCAGGCGCTGAAGGGCGAACTGACGGCCATCAACCAGTATTTCCTGCACTATCGCATGCTGGACAACTGGGGCGTGAAGAAGCTCGCCGATTATGAATATCATGAGTCGATCGACGAGATGAAGCATGCCGACAAGCTGATCGAGCGCATCCTGTTCCTGGATGGCCTGCCCAACCTGCAAACGCTGAACCGCCTGCGCATCGGCGAAAATGTGCCCGAAATCCTGCAGGCGGATCTGGATCTCGAATATGAGGCGCTGGCCCTGCTGAAGGAAGCCATCCCCCATTGCGAGAGCGTGCGTGACTTCGGCACCCGCGAGCTGCTGGTCGAGATCCTGGAGGCCGAGGAGGAGCATGTCGACTTCATCGAGAAGCAGCAGCAGATGATCCGCGACCAGGGGCTGCAGAACTATATCCAGCTCCAGTCGGAAGCAGCTGGATCGTAGGCGGCCAGGATCAGGGCAAAGCCGGGACTGACGGCTTTGCCTGACACCACCCCGGAAGCCCCCATTGCAGCCCCGCGCACGGCAGCCTATCTTTCGCCCGTGCATATGACCCTGTCCGAGACCCGCTGAAGCCTCACCCCGCGGGGTGAGGCGCCAGACATGAGCCCCCTGCCCGCCCCTTTGGCGCGCAGGGCCGTTTGGCTTGGGCCGCCCCTCGCGGCCCGCTGCACCGGACAAAATCCATGGATATCTCCCGATCCGAACAACGGATCCTCCACCTGCTCGCACAGGGCGGCTCGATCGCGCCCGTCAAGGATGCGCGCGGCCGCATCATCGGCGCGGAATGCTTCACCCGCGAAGGGTGGCGGCTGTCCGCCTTTGATCTGCCGCTGTTCCGGAAACTGAAGCGCCGCCGGGCCATCTCGTCGGCCGGCAGCCAGCCCTACCGCATCACCCGGCGCGGGCTGGAGCTGGTTCGAAGCCAGCCCGACAACCGGTGAACCGAAAGCGGAGGCGGGGCGGAGCTGCGCCCCGCCTCAATCCTCGCCGAACTTGCCCTGCACCAGCTCGACCAGCGCCGTCAGCGCCTCGCCGGCCTGCGGGCCGTCTGCGCGCACTTCGATGCTCTCGCCCATCCCGGCCGCCAGCATCATCAGCCCCATGATGGAGGTGCCAAGCACGTCGGAGCCATCCTTGGAAACGGTGACGGTCGCGTCATACTGGCTGGCCAGCGTCACGAACTTGGCGCTGGCCCGCGCATGCAGGCCGCGCCTGTTGGTGATCGGAACAGAAACCGGCCCGGCGCTCACCCGTTAAGACCGTCAGGCAGCTTCGCCAAGCAGGCGACTGGCAACGCTGATATATTTGCGTCCAGCTTCCTGCGCCATATCGACGGCTTCGCCTACCGTCTTCGCCTTGCGCACGCTGGCCAGCTTGATCAGCATGGGCAGGTTCACGCCTGCAATCACCTCCAGATTGGGCCGGCCCAGCAGCGAAATCGCAAGGTTGGAGGGGGTGCCGCCGAACATGTCCGTCAACAGGATCACGCCGGCGCCCTTGTCCACTTCGGCAGCGGCTCTGGCGATGTCGGCCCGCCGCTCTTCCATGTCGTCATTGGCTTCGATGCAGATCGCCTGGCACTGCGCCTGCGGCCCGACGACATGCTCCATCGCCGCCACGAATTCGGCAGCCAGACGGCCATGCGTCACCAGAACCAACCCGATCATTCCAGACCTTTCCTTTCGCCTTCGGCCGATACCGCCTCCGGCAAATCCTCTTCAGCGCCGATCGCCCTGTCCCGGTGGACGACCGCGTTGGGCCAGCCCGCCTCCACCAGCGCCGCAGATGCCGCCTCCGCCACCGCGACGGACCGGTGCTTGCCACCGGTGCAGCCGAACGCAACCGTCAGATAGGCCCTGCCCTCCTTCGCATAGCCGGGCAACAGCAGGGTTAGAAGCCCCACGATTGTCTCAAAGGCTGACGCATAGGCCGGATCGGACTTCACATGATCGCTCACCGCCCTGTCCAGCCCGGTCAGCGGCCGCAACTCGGGCACCCAATGCGGATTCTTCAGGAAGCGCATGTCGAACACCAGATCGGCATCGCGCGGAACGCCGCGGGAATAGCCGAAGCTCATCAGTGTCAGCGTCAGGGATTTGTGGCCCGCCGCGCCAAAGCGCATTGAAACCGCCCGCCGCAGGTCGTTGGTGGAAAAGTCGCTGGTGTCGATCACCACGTCTGCCACGCGGCGCAGTTCCGACAGCAGCTCCCGCTCCATCGCGATCCCGTCGCCGGCGGGCCTGTCCAGCGCCAGCGGATGCCGTCGCCGCGTTTCCGAAAAGCGGCGCACCAGTTCATGCCCGCTGCAATCCAGATAGAGGATGCGGATCGGCCGTTCGGGCGTCGCATGTTCCGCCATCGCCTGCAGCACCAGCTCCGGGCTGAAGGCCCGCGTCCGCGCGTCGATCCCGATTGCCAGCCGGTGCCCGCCCGGCACCGCCAGCAACGGCCCCAGCAGCGAAAGCGGCAGATTGTCGACCGCCTCATAGCCCAGATCCTCCAGCACCTTCAGCGCCGTGGACTTGCCCGCACCCGACAGGCCCGTCACCAGCAGCACGGGGGCCGGCGGTTCATCCTTCACCTGCAGATCATCGGGCATGGGCTGTCTCTAATCGCTCGGCAGCCCGTGCGCCACCGCCAGTTCAACCTTGATCGGCGCCGAAGCCTCGAACGGCGCCAGGCGCAACAGCGGCACGCGCGCCTCCCCCACCTGCAGCGTCGCCGGCAGCGGCAGACGGTCGGGCGCGGCGGACAGGTCCACCGCCAGCCGCGCCGGCACGCCATCCGCATGCGGCATCGGCAACAGCCCCACGCCGCGCACCTCCATCCGCCCGGCGATCGCCGCCGGGGCCGACAGCAGCGCCGGGTCACCGCCGGAAACCGCCACCCGGTCGTCCGCGATCAGCACGGCGCCCCTGTCGATCAGCCTGAGCGCCAGATCGGATTTGCCGCTGCCGGGCGGCCCCAGCAGCAGCACCCCCTGCCCCCGGATCGAAACGGCGGTCGCGTGGATCGTCGGTGTCCCGGCGCGGGTCGGCGTCACAGCGCGGGCAGGCTCACGCGGAACAGCGCACCGGGCTTCCCGTCCGCCCGGTCCTCCACCCGGATCTGGCCATCCATTGCCTCCACAATGGCCCTGGCGATGGAAAGGCCCAGCCCGCTGTGCTTCCCGAACTCCTCGCCCTCGGCCCGCTCGGAATAGAAGCGCTCGAAAATGGACTGGCGCACTTCCGGCGGCACGCCCGGCCCTTCATCGGTGACCGCCATGTTCACCACCGGCCCCTGCCGCCAGGCCGAAATCGTGATCGTCCCACCTTCGGGGGAAAAGCTGATCGCATTGTCCACCAGGTTGTTCAGCACCTGCGCCAGCCGGTCCGCATCGGCCATCACCATCGCCGTGCCCGGCGGCGGCAGGTCCATCCGGAAGTTGACGCCCCGCCGCGCGGGCCCGCCCGCCGTCTGCGTGGACATGATCGCCTCGGCCAGTTGCGCCACGTCCAGCGGTTGCAGCCGGGCGCGCGAAAGCTCTGCATCCAGCCGGGAGGCCGCCGAAATGTCGGTGATCAGCCGGTCGATCCGCCGCACATCCGCCTCGATCACGGCGAACAGCCGCTCGCGCACCGCCTCGTCGCGCACATTGCCCAGCGTCTCCACGGCGCTTCGCAGGCTCGCCAGCGGGTTCTTCAGCTCGTGCGCCACGTCGGCCGCGAACGCCTCCGTCGCGTCCATCCGCTGCCTCAGCGCGGCCGTCATGTCGGCCAGCGCCCGCGCAAGCCCACCCACCTCGTCGCGCCGGTGCGGCAGGCGCGGCACCACCACGTCGCGCTGCCGCCCCAGCCGCACGCGGTGCGCGGCCAGCGCCAGCTGCCGCAGCGGCACCACGATGGTGCGCGCCAGATAGAGGCTCAGCGCCAGGCTGAAGCCCAGCACCACCAGGAACACCAGGAAGGATGTCATCCGCTCCCGCCGCACCAGGTCGATCACGTCGGGCGTATCCACCGTGAGCAGCACGACGGGCCAGGGCGCCGCCGCGCCCTTGGGCCGCACCGGCACGGCAGCCTGCAACACCACCAGCCTGTCCTCGGTCTGGCGCGCCTGCGTCACCGCGCTGCCGGACCGGGCCGCCGCCTCCGCCTCGCTCCATGCCTGCCGCCTGTCGATCGCAGGCTCCCCCAGCATCGGCGGTTCGGCCTGCCCGGTCAGGAAATCGATCATCCGGTCGATCAGGATGGCGCTTTCCCGCCGGAATCCTTCCGTCGTGGGGTCAACCAGCTGGAAGCGCGTGACGGCCGGATTGCTCCAGTTGTCCGCGATCAGCGCGCCCTGCCGGTCGAACAGGCGGATGCGGGTGCCGCGCGTGCTGGAAATGTCCAGCACGGCCTCGCGGCCCTTCTCCACCCCCTGCGCTTCAAGGAACTGGGCCATGATCTCGCCCTGGCGCAACAGCTCCTGCTCGCGCGTCTCCAGCAGCCGGGTGCGGAAGCTTTCGATATAGAGAAGCGCGCCCGCGAGCGCGAGAAGCGCCACCAGGTTCACGACCAGGATGCGGGTGACCAGCGAAGACCATCCCGAAAAGCGGGGCGCGGCGCCCGCCCGCCGCGCCGCCAGCTGCGCGTCGCGAAAACTGGCCTCGGCGTTCACGCCTCAGTCTTCCTCGTCGAAGCGATAGCCCACGCCATACAGGGTCTCGATGGCCTTGAATTCCGAATCCACCGCACGAAATTTCTTTCGCAACCGCTTGATATGGCTATCTATCGTGCGATCATCCACATAGCTGTCATGGGCATAGGCCACGTCCATCAGCTGGTCGCGGGATTTCACGAACCCCGGCCGCTGGGCCAGCGCGTCAAGGATCAGAAACTCCGTCACCGTCAGCGGCACATCCCGCCCGCCCCAGCGGACACGATGGCGGGCCGGGTCCATCTCCAGCTTGCCGCGCACGATCGGATCCGACGGCGGCTCGTCGGCTTCGGCGGGCGCGCGCCTGTTGGCCGTGCGGCGCAGCACAGCGCGAATCCGCTCGATCAGCAGCCGCTGGCTGAACGGCTTGCCGATATAGTCGTCCGCCCCCATCGCCAGGCCAAGCGCCTCGTCGATTTCAGTGTCCTTGGATGTCAGGAAAATCACCGGCACGTCGGATTTCTCGCGCAGGCGGCGCAGCATCTCCATGCCGTCCATCCGGGGCATCTTGATGTCCACCACGGCAAGATCGGGCGGATTTTCCAGCACGCCCTTCAGCCCCGCTGCGCCGTCCGCATAGATTCGCGTCGTGAACCCCTCGGCCTGCAACGCAAGACTCACCGATGTCAGGATGTTCCGGTCATCATCGACCAGCGCGATCGTGGGGGTCATGTCCGCGGCCATGCGCCTGCCGGGTCTGCTGCACGCTTCGTCATGCGGATGGTGTATAGCTGCTAACGCTGGTTCCGCCAAAGCTTCATGCTTCAATAGCTTCACATGCGGTGCGAGCTTCGTGTAGGGAGCTTGCATACGTATGCGGCGGCCGCATGGCTGCCCTGCGCAAACATCGGCGCCGAAGAGGAAGCGGCGCCGAACCGGCGAACGGCCGGCACAGCAAGAACGCCGGCCAAAGCCGGTATCGGGATGAAGGGACAAGTCTGGTGGGCACATCGACCGGGAATGGACTGGAAGCGCTGGGCGTGAAGGCCGGGGCAACCGTCCACAAGAACCTCGGCACCGCGCCGCTGATCGAGCTGGCGGTCAATCGCGCCGAAGGTCTGCTTTCGAAGGACGGCGCCTTCGTGGTGGAAACCGGCCAGCACACCGGCCGCTCCGCGAACGACAAGTTCACCGTGAAGGACGCGGAAACGGAAAACAGCGTCTGGTGGGGCAAGTCGAACAAGCCCATGGATCCCGCGCACTTTGCCGCGCTGAAGGCCGATTTCCTGAAGGCCGTGGGCGAGAAGGACACGCTCTTCGTGCAGGAGCTGTTCGGCGGCTCGCAGCCGGAATATCGCGTGAACGTCCGCGTCGTCACCGAATTCGCCTGGCATTCGCTGTTCATCCGCACCCTGCTGGTGCGCCCGACGGCCGCCGAGCTGGCGAACTTCGCCACCGAATACACGATCATCGATCTGCCCAGCTTCCGCGCCGATCCGGCCCGCCATGGCTGCCGTTCGGAAACGGTGGTGGCGGTGAACTTCACGGAAAAGCTGATCCTGATCGGCGGCACGAAATATGCCGGCGAAATGAAGAAGTCGGTGTTCGGCATCCTGAACTATCTGCTGCCCACCAAGGGCGTGATGCCGATGCACTGCTCTGCCAACATCGGCGCCAAGGGCGACACCGCCGTGTTCTTCGGCCTGTCCGGCACGGGCAAGACCACCCTTTCGGCAGATGCCAGCCGCACCCTCATCGGCGATGACGAGCATGGCTGGTCCGACACGGCCGTGTTCAACTTCGAAGGCGGCTGCTATGCGAAGATGATCCGCCTGTCCGAGGCCGCGGAACCGGAAATCTACGCCACCACCAGGCGCTTCGGCACCGTTCTTGAAAATGTGGTGATCGATCCCGAAACCCGCGTGATCGACCTGGACGACAACCGCCTCGCCGAAAACAGCCGCGGTTCCTATCCGATCGATTTCATCCCGAACGCCTCGAAGGAAAATCTGGGCCCGGTTCCGAAGAACATCATCATGCTGACGGCCGACGCCTTCGGCATCCTGCCCCCGATCGCGAAGCTGACGCCCGATCAGGCGATGTATCACTTCCTGTCCGGCTATACCGCGCGCGTGGCCGGCACCGAGATCGGCGTCACGGAACCGGACGCCACCTTCTCCACCTGCTTCGGCGCGCCGTTCATGCCGCGCCACCCCAGCGTCTATGGAAACCTGCTGAAGGATCGGATCGCCAAGGGCGGCGTGGACTGCTGGCTGGTGAACACCGGCTGGACAGGCGGCGGCGCCGGCACCGGCGGCACCGGCAGCCGGATGCCGATCAAGGTGACCCGCGCGCTGCTGAACGCCGCGCTCGACGGCAGCCTGAAGAATGCGGAGTTCCGCAAGGATCCCTTCTTCGGCTTCGACGTGCCCGTCAGTGTGCCGGGCGTCGAACCCGGCATCCTCGATCCACGCAGCACCTGGCCGAGCGCGGCCGACTATGACGAAAAGGCCCGCGCGCTGGTGCGGATGTTCGTGGAGAATTTCGCCCAGTTCGAGGATCATGTCGAACAGGGCGTCCGCGAAGCCGCCCCGAAAGCCGCCTGACGTGACACACGGGGCGGACGAGTTTCCGCCCCGGCTTTTCGAGGCGGACAAGAAGATCAGGCGCATTGCCGCCGGATTGCTGACATGCACCCTGCCCCGCGCGGCATGGACGCATGAAGCGCATCTGGCGGCCGTCGTCACCCTGATCCTGGAACATCCGGAACTCGATCTGGAACAACAGCTTCCGGGTATCATCTCACGCTTCAACGAAAGCGTGGGCGGCGTGAACGACGACACGCAGGGCTATCACGAAACCCTCACGCAATTCTGGATCGCCAATGCGCGCGCGCATCTGTGCGCCAATCCCGGCAGATCGCTGCTCGATCGGGTGAACGGCTTCATCGCGTCCGAACAGGGCCGGCGCGATGCGCCGCTCAGGCATTACAGCCGCGACCGGCTGTTTTCGGTTGAAGCCCGCCGCCATCTGGTGGAACCGGATCTGATGCGATTCGAATGGGCCATGCAAGATGACGCGCCAGCGCCGAAGCTCTGACTGGGGCTTCCCCCGCTGGCGTGCCTATGAAGGCGCGGGCAAGGCGCCCGAAACGCAGCGCCTGTGCGACAGGGCCGGCTGCACGAACCCCGGAAACTGCCCCGCTCCAAAGGCCCCGAACCGGCCTGAGCGCTGGTATTTCTGCGAAGCCCACGCCGCCGAATACAACAAGGGCTGGAACTATTTCGAAGCGCTGACGGACGAGGAAGCCGCCGAACAGGAAACGCGCGAACAGCAGGGCCAGCGCAGCTATCAGCGATCCCGCCATTGGGATTGGGGCGAAGGCGATGGCTCCCGATCCCGTGCCGAGCTGGACGCGCTGCGCCTGTTCGACCTTCCACCCGATGCAGACGAAGCCGCCATCAAGGCCGCGCACCGCCGCTGGGCAAAGGAAAACCACCCGGACGTCACGGGCGGAGACGCAGAGGCAGCCAAGCGCTTCCAGGCCGCGCAGGCTGCCTATGAAGTGCTGAAGTCGGCGGCAGAACGCCGGGCAGACCAGCAAAAGGCCTGATCTCTTCAACAATATCTGAATAGCTGTTAACCTTATCCCAACAAAATGCCGGGGCCGCATCGCCTGCACCTCTTCCTGGAGAGCATGGGATGTCGAATTCAGCTGGAATCCTGTTACATCGGCGGTCTCTTCTCGCCTCGCCGCTGGCGCTGCTGCCAGCCTGCCATCCGGGGGAAACACCGGCCCCCTGCCCCGCCGATCCCTCTGCCGCCGGGCCTGTCAGCTGGATCCCCGATGCAGGCCACCCCGTGGCCTGGGGCGAGGAACATCTGACGACCGCCGATGGCCCACCGGCCAACCTCAGCATCTACTATCCCAGCGCGCGCTTTGTTCCACCCCGCCCCATGCTGCAACGGTGCGCCTGGCGCTGGCCGCTTGTGATCCTGTTACACGGCCAACCGCCTTCCGGGGTGCCGTTCGCAGGCTACCACCGGGCCTGGTGGCGCATTCCCGTGGCGCTCGCCCGCAGCGGCCATGTCGTGCTGGTACCGGGCCACTCACCGGGTCCGGACACGCCGGCCTCCACGGTGGATCCGATCGTCGAATGGTTGTTCAACGCCTGGCATGGCGCACCTTGGGTCAACCGGCGGATCCAGTCGCGCGCGGTCATCGGCCACAGCTATGGCGCGCTGCTGGCCGCCCGCTATGCGGCCGCCAATCCCGGAATAGCCGCGCTCGCCAGCCTCGGCGGCGTGTTCACCGAGGTGACGCCAAGCCCGGCCGCGCTGCTAAGCGCTATTCCCTGCACCAGCTTCTTCATGTTCGCCCACAGGGATCCATACGAGGATCTGGAACAGCCTGAATCCTCTCCGTTGATCCTGAAGACACGGGTGAACCGCTACGCCTGTATCTATGAGGGCCAGCATTTCGATTATCTGGAACCGGATTTTCCCGGCAGTTTCGAACGCGGCCCCTGCCCCGCCATCCCGCAGATCACGGCAGACCTTCTGGCTCTGTTCATGGGGTCGCAGCTCCATTCCCTCACGCAGATCCCCATCGATCTCCGCCCGCCGCAGCCCGCGCTGACGCCCGCGCAGGAACCATTCGCGATCCAGTGGCAGCAAAGCCAGCAGCGCATCTGCAATGACCGCCAGTGCAAAGTCACGCTGCAATGGATGTTCGACAACCAGGCCCATCACCGCGAAATCGCGCCCTGCAACTGAAGCCGCCGCGGCAAACCCGCAATTCCGCCACTTCCCCTTGCCGCCATTGTTCGGCAATAGGCAGGGCATGATGGATTTCGAAGCCCTCATTGATGGTTATCGCCGCTTCCGGCTGGGCGCCTATCGCGAACAGCGCGAGCGTTACGATCAGCTGGCGCAGGCCCAGGCGCCGGCCGTCATGGTCATCGCCTGTTCCGACAGCCGGGTCGATCCCACGCGCGTGTTCGATTCCGGCCCGGGCGAGCTGTTCGTCCTGCGGAATATCGCCAATCTGGTGCCGCCTGTATCCGCCATTTCCGGCCAGTCCTCGGTCGCGGCGGCTGTGGAATATGCCGTCACCGGGCTGAAGGTGCGCCATATCGTCGTGTTCGGCCACGCCCGTTGCGGCGGCATCCAGGCCGCACTGGCGGGCGATTTCGACAATCCGGTGGCGGGCAAGCATGTCCACGCCTGGATGGAATTCATCGCCCCCGCGCGGGATTCGGTGAAGGCCGCTGCCGCGCTTTCCCCTGATATCGATGCCCAGCGCGCGCTGGAGCAGGCCAGCGTGCGGCTCAGCATCGAAAACCTCGCCAGCTATCCGTTCGTGGCAGAGGCGCTGAAGGCCGGGCGGTTGCAGCTGCATGGCGTGATCTTCGATATCGCCGAAGGGTCGCTGCGCATCCTCGACGCCAAGGCGGGCCAGTACCAGGCCGTTCCGATCGACCTATAGCGCGGCCTCGCCCCGCTGCATGTAGACCACATCCAGCAGCTGCCCGAACTTTTCGCCTACGCCGGTCAAGGTGCCGACATGGCGGAATCCAGCCGCCGAATGCAGCGCGATGGAGGCGTGATTGCCGCTGTCGCCGATCACCGCCACGAACTGGCGGAAGCCTGCGGCCCGGCCGGCGGGGATCAGGGCCTCCATCAACTGGCGGCCTACGCCCAGCCCCCGCGCGCCAGAGGCGACATAGACGCTGGTTTCCGCCGTGTGGGCATAGGCCGCGCGATCGCGGAACTGGTTCAGATAGGCATAGCCAAGGATCTGCCCGCCCTCGCCTTCCAGCACCAGCCAGGGCCAGCCCCGATCGATGCAGCGCCCGATCCGATCCGCCATTTCCCCGGCACTGGGCGGCTCCGTCTCGAAGCTCGCGGTGCCATGCGCCACTTCCGGCCCATAGATCGCCGCAACGGCGGGCGCATCCGCCCGCGTCGCGGCACGGATGCGTTCAGATGTGGAGGACGCGCCCATAAGCGTCCAGCACGCTTTCGTGCATGGTCTCGCTCAGCGTCGGGTGCGGGAAGATGGTCTGCATCAGTTCGGCTTCCGTCGCCTCACACTGGCGCGCGATCACATAGCCCTGGATCAGCTCGGTCACTTCCGCGCCCACCATATGCGCCCCCAGCAGCGCGCCCGTCTTGGCGTCGAACACGGTCTTCACCAGGCCCTCGGCCTCGCCCAGCGCGATGGCCTTGCCGTTGCCGATGAAGGGGAACTTGCCCACCTTCACCTGATATCCGGCTTCCTTCGCCTTCGCCTCCGTCAGCCCCACACTGGCCACCTGCGGCCGGGCATAGGTGCAGCCGGGAATGTTGGACTTGTCCATCGGGTGGGCATGGGCCACGCCCGCGATCTTCTCCACCGCGACAACACCCTCGTGGCTCGCCTTGTGCGCCAGCCAGGGGGCGCCCGCCACATCGCCGATCGCCCACAGGCCCGGCACGTTCGTCTGCCCCCACTCGTTGGTAACGATATGGCCGCGATCCAGCGCGACGCCCAGCGCCTCCAGCCCCAGATTTTCGGTGTTGGGCGAAATGCCGATGGCCACGATCACATGGCTGAACGTCTGCGCCTCGCCGCTGATCGTTGCCACCACGCCGTCCGCCTTCACCTCCAGCTTGTCGACAGAGGCCTTGGTGCGGATCGTCATGCCCTGTTTCGTCAACGCCTTGTGGACGAAGGCGGAAATGTCGGCATCTTCCACGGGCAGAATCCGGTCCACCATCTCCACGATGGTCACATTCGATCCCATATCCTTGTAGAAGCTCGCAAATTCTACGCCGATCGCCCCGGAGCCAATCACAAGCAGATCGGTCGGCATCGCCGGCGGCACCATGGCGTGGCGATAGGTCCAGACGCGGTCGCCATCAGCCTTCAGGTGCGGCAGTTCCCGCGCCCGCGCACCGGTGGCAACGATCACATTCTTCGCCTGCAACGTCCGCTCGCCCACCTTTACGGTGGTGGCCGAAGCCAGGGTGGCGGCGCCTTCCACCACCGTCACCTTGTTCTTCTTCATCAGGCCCTTCACGCCCGCGTTCAGCTGGTTCGCAACCTTGCGGCTGCGCTCCGTCACCTTTGCAAGATCGAACCCGGTTGTTCCGGCGATAAGGCCATAATCACTCGCATGATCCAGATAATGCTTGATTTCCGCCGAACGCAGCAGCGCCTTGGTCGGGATGCAGCCCCAGTTCAGGCAGATGCCGCCCAGCCGCTCCCGCTCCACGATGGCGGTCTTCAGGCCCAGCTGCGCCGCCCGGATCGCCGCGACATAGCCGCCGGGCCCGGATCCGATGATGACAAGGTCGAAGGTCTCCACGCTCATGCCAGCATCCCCATCGGGCTTTCGACAAGGCGCTTGAAGGCCGCCATGAACTCAGCCCCCACCGCGCCGTCGATCGCCCGGTGGTCGAAACTGCCCGTCGCGCTCATCACGGTCGCGATCGCCAGCGCGTCATTCACCACATAGGGCCGCTTCTCGCCCGCCCCCACCGCCAGGATCAGGCCCTCGGGCGGATTGATTACGGCGTCGAACTGCTTGATGCCATACATGCCCAGGTTGGATATGCTGGCCGTGCCGCCGGTATATTCAGGCGGCTGCAGCTTCCCGTCCCGCGCCCGGGCCGCCAGATCCTTCATTTCCGTCGCGATCTGGCTCAGCCGCTTGTTGCCCGCGTCGCGGATCACCGGGGTGATCAGCCCGCCCGGAATAGCGACCGCCACGGAAATGTCGGCGCGGCTGAATTTGCGCAGGGTGTCGCCCGCGAAGCTGACGTTCGCATCCGGCACTTCCATCAGCGCCAGCCCCTGCGCCTTCACCAGAAGATCGTTGACGGACAGCTTGATGCCACGCGATTCCAGCGACTTGTTCAATTCCGCTCGCAGCTTCAGCAAGGCATCCAGCTGCACATCCACCGTCAGGTAGAAGTGCGGCACCTGCGTCTTCGATTCGGTCAGCCGCCGCGCGATGGTCTTGCGCATGTTGCTCAGCTTCACGGTTTCGAACGGCACGTCCGTCGGCGCTGCGGCGGGCGCTGCCTGCACGGCCGCCTTCGCAGGCTGCGCTGGTTCGGGCACGGCCGACTGTGCCACAACCGGCGCCTTGCCGGCGGCCGCTTCCACATCGGCCTTCACGATCCGCCCATGCGGCCCGCTGCCGGTTACCGTGGCAAGATCCACCGACATCAACTGCGCCACCCGCCGCGCCAGCGGGCTGGCGATATGCCGCGCGCCGTGGGACGGCGCAGGCGGTGCAGCGGCCGGTGCCGCAGGCGGTGCAGCGGCAGGGGCGGTCGCGACCGGCGCAGCCGTCTTCGGTTCCGTCTCCACCGGCCTGGCGGGGGCCGGGGCGGGCTTTGGCGCCGGCGCCGCCGCCTCACCCTCTTCCAGAAGCCGCGCAATCACGGCGTTCACCTTCACCTCTTCGGTGCCCTCCGGCACCAGGATCTCGCTGATCGTGCCTTCATCCACGGCCTCCACCTCCATGGTGGCCTTGTCCGTCTCGATCTCCGCGATCACGTCGCCCGGCTTCACCCGGTCGCCGGGCTTCACATGCCATTTTGCCAGCGTGCCCGTTTCCATCGTGGGCGAAAGGGCCGGCATGGTGATATCGATTGCCATGTTTTCAGCCCCTTACAGAATGGATTTCACAGCAGCCACCACATCGGCCGCCTTCACCAGCGCCGCCTTTTCCAGATTGTTGGCATAAGGCAGCGGCACATCCTTGTTCGTCACCCGCAACACCGGGGCATCCAGATCGTCGAAGCCCTTCGTCATGGCGATGGCGATGATCTCGGAAGAAATGCTGCACACCGGCCAGCCCTCCTCCACCACCACCATGCGATTGGTCTTCTTCAGGCTCGCCAGCACGGCCGCCTCGTCCAGCGGCCGCAGCGAACGCAGGTCCAGCACTTCGGCCTCGATCCCCTCCGCCGCCAGCGCCGCGGCCGCCTCCAGCGCGATTCCCACCCCGATGGAATAGGAAACGAGCGTCACATGGCTGCCTTCGCGATACAGCCGCGCCTTGCCGATCGGCACGACATGCTCGCCTTCCGGCACGTCGAAACTATGCCCGTAAAGAAGCTCATTCTCCAGGAACACCACCGGATCGGGTGAACGGATCGCCGATTTCAACAGCCCCTTGGCATCCGCCGCATCATAGGGCGACAGCACGATCAGCCCCGGCACGCTGGCATACCAGGGCCCGTAATTCTGGCTGTGCTGGGCCGCCACGCGGGATGCCGCACCGTTCGGCCCCCGGAACACGATGGGGCAGCGCATCTGCCCGCCCGACATATAGTTGGTTTTCGCGGCAGAATTGATAATATGATCAATGGCCTGCATGGCGAAGTTGAAGGTCATGAACTCCACGACCGGCTTCAGGCCGCCCATCGCCGCGCCAACGCCAAGCCCCGCGAAGCCATACTCGGTGATCGGTGTATCCACCACGCGCCGTTCGCCGAATTCCTCCAGCAGGCCCTGCGTTACCTTGTAGGCGCCCTGATACTGGGCGACTTCCTCACCCATCACGAACACCGTCTGGTCCGCGCGCATTTCCTCCGCCATCGCGTCGCGCAGCGCCTCGCGCACGGTCTGCTTGCGCGTCGGCCCTTCAAAGGCCGCAACGGTCGCAGGCGACAGCGCCACGGGCTTCGGCGTATCCACCGCGGCAGCGGCCGGGGCGGCAGCGGGCGCAGCGGCCGCCGGCGACGGTGCGGGCGCGGCAGGCGCCGCTTCCTCGCCCTCCAGCGCAATCACCGCGATGATCGTCCCCACCTTCACGCCGTCGGTTCCGGCCGGCACATCCAGCGAAACCACCGTTCCGCCCTCGTCCGCCTCCAGTTCCATGGTCGCCTTGTCGGTCTCGATCTCGGCAATCACCTGGCCCGGCTTCACCACGTCGCCCGGCTTCACATGCCAGGCCGCAAGCGTCCCTTCCTCCATCGTGGGGGACATCGCAGGCAGCTTCAGTTCCATCAGTAAGTCCCCACCAGAACGTCCGTATAAAGCTCGGAAAGTTCCGGCTCCGGCGCCTGTTCCGCAAAGTCGGCGGATTCCGCGACGATCTTCTTGATCTCCTGCTCGACGGCCTTGAACCAGGCCTCGTCGGCATCCCCCCGTTCCATCATCTCGCGCTTCGCATGATCCAGCGGATCGCGGTTCTCGCGCATGTTCTGAACCTCTTCCCGGCTGCGATACTTGGCCGGGTCAGACATTGAATGGCCGCGATAGCGATAGGTCTTCATTTCCAGAAGGATCGGCCCGCGCCCGCTCTTCACCCAGTCCAGCGCGACGGTCGCGGCGCCCCGCACGGCCAGCACGTCCATGCCGTCCACCTGCATCCCCTCGATCCGGAAGCTCTCGCCCCGGCGATACAGCTGATCCTCGGCAGACGCCCGGTTCACCGAGGTGCCCATCGCATATTGGTTGTTCTCGATCACGAAGATCACCGGCAGCTTCCACAGCTCGGCCATGTTGAAAGCTTCATACACCTGGCCCTGGTTCGCCGCCCCGTCGCCGAAATAGGCCAGCGCCACGCCGCCCTCGCCGCCCAGCACGTCGGCGCGATACTTGTGCGCAAAGGCCAGCCCCGCCCCGATCGGCACCTGCGCGCCAACGATGCCATGTCCGCCGAAAAACCCCTGCTCGACAGAGAACATGTGCATGGATCCGCCCTTCCCCCGGCTGATCCCGGCGGCGCGGCCCGTCAGTTCGGCCATGATCGCCTTCGGATCGATATGGCAGGCCAGCATATGGCCATGATCCCGGTAGCCGGTCACCACGCTGTCCTTGCCCGGCGTGATCGCCGCCTGCAGGCCGGTCACCACCGCTTCCTGCCCGATATAGAGGTGGCAGAAGCCGCCGATCAGCCCCATGCCATAAAGCTGGCCGGCCTTTTCCTCGAACCGGCGGATCAGCAGCATCATGCGAAAAAAGTCGCGATACTCCTCTGCCGTCGGTTCATGCCGCTTCATGTTGGGCAGATCCTGCAGCCGCCCCTTCGCGGCCGGTGTGCGAGCCTCGCCGGCCGCTGCACCCTTTGCCTTTGCCACTGGCAATCCCCTCGATCCACTCGCGCGGCCCCATGGCGGCCGCCCCTCGGGCATCAGCGCCCTCACCCGGCCGTTCTACCGGGGGCGTCCCAAGTTTCAACTGCCGGGTCGCCCCGCTTGCCATCCGCCGAATACGAATTCTGCCTTCCGGCAGCAGAAGCCTAGCGCGCAGAGCCCCCGGGCTGCCGGCCGCTCTCCAGCGGAACGATCACTTCATCAGGCCGAATCACGCCCAGGTGCCGTCGCACCAGCTCGTCCGCGAAATCCGGATCGGCGCCCTTGGGATCCAGCAACCCGATCTTGCGGTCCAGCATGTCCCGCCGCGCGGCGAGCCGCGCCTGCTCGTCCGAAAGCTGCTGCTTCGACCGGCGGATGTCATCCAGCGCAAAAATGCCGGACGATCCGAACAGGGCATGCATCCCAAAATACAGCATCACGAGCAGGCACAGCGCCGGGAGCGCGGCACGCTTCATGAGATCGACGAGAGGGGCAGGATGCATGATTCACAGAATCACGCGCGCGTGAGTCAGTCAAGGCCGCACGTTCCGAAACCGCATCGGCGAATCACATGCATCCCGCCTGAACCGCAACCCCACCAGTTCCGGCCAGAACGCCACCTCTTCGCAGGCCCGACGAATCAGAAATTGACACCGATTCGGACGCAACCCCATCGCCATCCGCAGCGAAAGGGTCGCCAAACAGTTAAACAGCCTGAACCCGATCGTCTGCCAGGGATATATACGCAAACCCAATATCTTGTGGGCGGTTTCGTTAACATCTTGTGTGAAGATGTTCTTAACACACTATATGAAGATACCGGGGTCGTGGCACGACTGTTGCAAATATGCCGCACCGCAACCGCATCCAACGTGAACGAATGTAAACAGCTAATTTCACATCTTTAACGATCGCTCGTTCCCGGATATCTCAGCGTTAACGGGCGAAAACGATAACAAGGGTCGCCCAGATAAAAAGTCGGAGTAACGCCATGTTAAGCCAATATGTGAAGGCAGGCGCCGCGCTCGTTTTCCTCTCGGCTGGAGGAAATCCGGCATTTGCGCAAACCCTGGCAGAAGTCCCGGGAGCGAATGCAACAGCCGCAACACAGATCGTCATCGTAAAGACGACACCAGAGAAAGTCGCTTTTGTTCAACCAGATCGAGTCGCTTTCAAACAACCGAGCGGTAGTCAACTGCCGCCACTGCCGGACACCGGCAACCTTGCAATGCTGATCACAGGCATCTGCCTGGCCGGCGTTGCAGCGAGCAGGCGTAAGGTCGCTGCCTGATCGCAACTTCCAACCCTAGAGACAAGCAACCCTGGGGGCCCGGCTTCTAACGAAGCCGGGCCCCTTTCTCATTGGATGCCGATGCAGGCGCGCGCCCTCAGGAAGGGCGGGCAAGGCTCTTGAATTACAGGGAAATGAGGCGTCCTGCGTAAACAGCCGTCTCGCCCAGTTCACCTTCGATGCGAAGAAGCTGGTTGTACTTCGCCAGTCGGTCTGAACGGCTCAGCGACCCGGTCTTGATCTGCCCGCAGTTGGTGGCCACCGCCAGATCCGCAATGGTGGAATCCTCGGTCTCGCCGGAACGATGGCTCATCACCGCCGTATAGCGCGCGCGATGCGCCGTGTTCACTGCCTCCAGCGTTTCGGAAAGCGTTCCGATCTGGTTCACCTTTACCAGGATCGAGTTTGCGACGCCCTTCGCAATCCCTTCGCGCAGGCGAACGGCATTCGTCACGAACAGGTCATCACCCACCAGCTGCACCTTCGCACCCACCTTGTCGGTCAGCGATTTCCAGCCGGCCCAGTCGTCCTCGCCCATGCCATCCTCGATGGACACGATCGGATACCGTGCACAAAGGTCAGCAAGGAATGCTGACATCTCGTCTGAAGAAAGGGTTTTCCCTTCTCCTTCCATAACATAGGTACCGTTCTTGAAAAACTCAGTGGAGGCGCAATCCAGCGCCAGCTTCACATCCTCGCCCGGCTTGTAGCCCGCCTTCTCGATTGATTGCAGAATCACGTCCAGCGCCTCGGTCGCGCTGGACAGGTTCGGCGCAAAGCCGCCTTCGTCGCCAACCGCCGTCGAAAGGCCCCGGTCGTGCAGGATCTTCTTCAGCGTATGGAAGATCTCTGCCCCCCAGCGCAGCGCTTCGGAAAAGCTCTCTGCCCCCGTGGGCATGATCATGAATTCCTGGAAGTCGATCGGGTTGTCGGCATGCGCGCCGCCGTTGATGATGTTCATCATCGGCACCGGCAGCAGCCGCGCAGACGTCCCGCCGACATAGCGATACAGCGGCAGCCCGCGCGCGTCGGCTGCGGCCCGCGCCACCGCCAGGCTCACGCCCAGGATCGCGTTCGCCCCCAGCCGCGCCTTGTTCGGCGTGCCGTCCAGTTGCAGCATCGCCGCGTCGATCCCTTCCTGCTCCTCGGCGTCCTCGCCGATCAGCACGTCCGAAATCTCGCCGTGCACGGCCGCCACGGCTTCCCGCACGCCCTTCCCCATATAGCGCGACTTGTCCCCGTCGCGCTTCTCAACCGCTTCATGCGCCCCGGTCGAGGCGCCCGACGGCACGGCGGCCCGGCCAAAGCTGCCATCTTCCAGGATGCAGTCCACTTCCACCGTGGGATTGCCCCGGCTGTCGAGGATTTCGCGGGCGATAAGGTCGACGATCGCGGTCATGGGGGCTCCCTGCTGCTCAGCTTCTGCGGTTCAATCGGTCAGGCGTCGCTTACAGGCGCTCAGCCCCAAAGTTCAACCTCCGGCGGGCACACATCGCTGCCGTTAAACATCAAGCCGTGCGGCCGGTCCTTCGCCAGCAGCAGCGGGCCATCCAGATCAGCAAAGCCAGCCTGCATCGAGGCGACAAAGGCCGGCGCAATCCCAAGGGAGGTAGAGAGCATGCAGCCCGTCATCACTCCCAGCCCGCGTTGCCGGGCGGCATGGATCAGCGCCAGCGCCTCCGTCAGGCCCCCGCACTTGTCCAGCTTCACATTCAGGAACCGATAACGCCCGATCAGCTCGCCCAGTTCCGCGCGGCTGTGCAGGCTTTCGTCGGCACACAGCGGCACCGGGGACTTCACATGCAGCAACCCTGCATCGCGCCCGGCCGGCAACGGCTGCTCCACAAGTTCCACGCGAAGGGCATGTAGGTCATGGCATATTTTTTCAATATCAATATGTTCCCAGCTTTCGTTTGCATCTGCTATCAAGCGCGCATCCGGCGCGGCCCGCCGCACGGCCGCTACCCGATCCAGATCGCCCTCCCCGCCCAGTTTCAGCTTCAGCAATTCGCGCCCGGCCGCCTCTTTCGCGGCGGCGGCCATCGTGCCGGGGTCGCCCAGGCTGATCGTATAGGCTGTCAGCATCGGCTGCGGCTGCGGCAGCCCCGCCAGCGCCCAGGCCCGCTCGCCACGCACCTTCGCCTCCAGGTCCCACAGCGCCGAATCGATGGCGTTTCGCGCCGCGCCGGGCGGCATCAGGTCGAGCAGATCGGCCCGCCCTGCCCCGGCGGCGATCGCACCGGCCTGCGATTCGATCGCTGCCAGCGCAAGTTCGGGTGTATCCCCCTTGTAATAGATGGGCGTTCCTTCGCCCCGGCCCAGGCGCCCATCCTCGCGGATTTCCGCCACCACCACGTCCACATGGCTCTTGGAACCGCGGGAAATCACGAACGGCCGCGCCGTTTCCCATCGCTCGATGCGGGCAATCAGGTTTCGCATATTCGCCGCCTAGCGCCGCCTGCCCCGCACCGCTAGGTTGAACGCATGGGATTGATGAACAAGGCCAGAGAAGCCTCCCACCGGTTGCGGCGTGACGCGCACATGCTGTGGATCGCCGCGCGCGATTCGCGCACTCCGTTCGTCGCCAAGGCAGTCGCCGGATTCGTGGCGGCCTATGCCCTGTCTCCCATCGATCTGATCCCCGATTTCGTGCCCCTGTTCGGCCTGCTGGATGAACTTGTCATCGTGCCGCTGGGGCTGGCGATCGCGATCCGGCTGGTTCCGGCGGACCTTCTTGCAGAGTTCCGCCACAAGGCCGACCTTGCCGTCGAACGCCCTGTCAGCCTTGCAGGCGCGGTGCTGGTGATCGGCCTGTGGGTGACGATCGCTGTCTTTCTGGCGCTCCAGCTCTGGGCGCTGCGATACTGGTAGGGGGCCTGGCCGATGTCCGACGAACAGCCGCAGGAACAGATCGAGCTGGACCCGGTGGTGGTCGTGGCCCGGATCACCACGCTGGAGATGCTGGTGCGCCAGATGATGGTGGTGCAGCTGCGGCTTCTGGCGGAACGCGGCCATATCGAGCTGACGCCCAGCTATGTGCAGAATCTGGCCAACGCCTATGCGGAAAAGGTCGATGAATCGACCATCATCGAAAGCAATTCGGCCGACGTGAACTACGCCTTCAAACTCAACGTCCTTCACCAGCTGGAACGCTTCTTCGACGAGATCGGGGCCCATCTGAAGGCCAATCCCTGAGCGCATTGGCCGGGCAACCCAGTATGGGTTCGCAATTATTTCCCCTGCAAACAAGCGATGCCCTACTTCCTTCCCCCCGCTCAGGCTGAGCTTGTCGAAGCCCCATGAAGCAGGCCACAGTATCCGCCATCGTGCTTCCAAACTCCGGGCTTCGACAAGCTCAGCCCGAGCGGGAGGAAGAGGCGCGGCGGAAGAGGCCGACGGGTTTGCAAAGAATGGAATCGTCAAAGGGTTTCCATCCGACAAAGCCCCTGCTAGACGGCGCCTCCGCGCTGTCGGGGCCCGATGGCGGAGTGGTTACGCAGAGGACTGCAAATCCTTGCACGCCGGTTCGATTCCGGCTCGGGCCTCCATCCTTCCAGCGCCGTTCCCAGCCCCCTCCATTCCCCGCCGCCAGGCGCCGAGCAGCGCATGGCCCGTGGCGAACGATGCTGTTGTGTTGATATTTTACATGAAGAACAAAATTAAATAATAGACTGTTTTATATTGTTTTTCTGCTTTTACTTTGGTTTTACAAACTTGATATTCCAGCTCAAGTCGATGCCGAATCTGCGTCAGGACAAATCCGGAAGCTGCCAGTCAACCTGGCCCTGCCCCGCTGCTTCAAGGAAGGCGTTCGCGCGCGAGAAGGGCCGCGAGCCGAAAAATCCGCCATAAGCAGACAAGGGGGATGGATGCACCGATTTCAGCACCAGGTGCCGTGAACCATCCACGAATCCGGCCTTGCGCTGGGCATGACTGCCCCACAGCATGAAAACCGCCGGTTCGGGCCGATCGGCCACGCGGCGTACGACCGCATCGGTGAATCTCTCCCAGCCCCGCCCGGCGTGAGAGGCAGCCTTGCCATCCTCGACGGTCAACACGCTGTTCAGCAGCAGCACCCCCTGCCCCGCCCAGCCTTCCAGAAAGCCATGGCGCGCAGGCTCGATCCCCAGATCGCCCTTCAGTTCCTTGTAGATGTTCACGAGCGAGGGCGGAATTTTCACGCCGGGCTGCACGGAAAAGCACAATCCATGCGCCTGCCCCGGCCCATGATAGGGATCCTGCCCCAGAATCACCACGCGCACCTTGTCCAGCGGGGTCAGGTCCAGCGCGCGGAACCAGTTGGATGCGCGGGGATAGATGCGCTTCCCAGCGTCCCGCTCCGCCACCAGAAAGGCGCGCAGGTCGCGCATGTAAGGCTGGTCGAACTCTCCGGCCAGCGCGTGGCGCCAGCTGTCCTCCAGCCTGATCCCGCCGCTCACGCCAATGCCGCAGCGGCCTCGGCTGCGGCACGGATGGCTGCCCGGTCCGGCGCACCCTTCCCCACCAGCCAGCTTCCACCCACGCACAGCACAGCTTCCTCCGCCAGCCAGTCCGGCGCAGAGGCCTGGGTGATCCCGCCAGTTGGGCAGAAGCGCACATTGCGGAACGGCGCCGCCAGCGCCTTCAGCGCCTTCAGGCCACCCGCCGCCTCTGCCGGAAAGAATTTGAACCGGTCCAGCCCCATGTCCAGACCGCGCATGATGTCGCCTGCATTGGCGACGCCGGGCAGGAAGGGAATCTCACGGTCCATCGCGGCATGCGCCAGCTTTTCCGTCAGTCCCGGCGAAACGATGAACTCCGCGCCCGCCGCGATCGCCGCATCCAGATCGCGCACGTTCAGCACGGTTCCCGCCCCCACAATGACGCCGGGCACCTGCTTCATCGCCCGGATCACGTCCAGCGCACCCGCAGTCCGCAAGGTCACTTCCAGCACGCGCAGGCCGCCCGCCACCAGCGCCTCTGCGATCACCACACCATCAGCGGGCGATTCGATCACCAGCACGGGAATCACGGGCCCCATCCGCATGATGGATTCAATCGGGTTCATGCCATTTCCTTTGCAAACCAGGCCGCCGCCGCGCCCAGCAGCCCCGGCTCAGGGTGCGTGATGTGAAGAATGGGGATCGCCGCCATGCGGGTTTCGAACCGCCCCTTGGCGATGAAGCGCGAATGAAAGCCGCTTTGCCCCAGCAGGTGTCGCACCCGCGGCAGCATGCCGCCTGCCAGCACCACGGCTTCGGCCCCCTGCGCCAGCGCAAGGTCGCCCGCCACGCTGCCAAGCGCCAGGCACCAGCGGTCGAACGCGGCTTCGGCCAGCACGTCCTTTTCTTCCAGCGCGGCGGCCCACAGGGCCTTGTCGTCGCGGTGCGGAACCGCCCGGCCCTCGATCGCGGCCATCGCGCCATGGATGTTGGCAAACCCCGAGCCAGACACGATCCGCTCCACCGAAACCCGCCGAAACCGGGTCCGCAGTTGCTGCAGGATATTGTCTTCCAGGCTGTCCAGCGGGGCGAAATCGATATGTCCGCCCTCGGTCGCCACCACGCGGGGCGGCGCGCCCGTCAGCAGGATGGCGACACCCAGCCCCGTGCCCGGCCCGATCACACTGACGACACCGCCCGCCGGCAATCCGCCCTGCGGGCCCGCAATCCATTCCAGCTGGCCGTTTCCGCACGCCGCAACGGCATGGGCAACCGCCGCGAAATCATTGATGAACATCACGGATTCAAGGCCCAGCCGCTCCGCCGCCAGCGCCGGGCGGATCACCCAGGGGTTGTTCGCCAGCGTGATCAGTTCCACATCGGTCGGCGCTGCCAGCGCAATCGCCGCCTGGGCAGGCACGGGCCGCGCCAATCCCTGCCGATAGGTTTCGAACGCGCCCTGCAGGCTGGCGTGATCCGCCACCTTCAGCTTCACGATATGCTCCAGCGCGATCCCGCCGTCGGGCCCGCGCCCGGCGATGGCAAAGCGGCAATGCGTGCCGCCGATATCGGCCACCACCAGGTCCATCACAGCCCCGCCGCCGAAAGGATCGGCGAAGCGCCGGATTCCGCCGTGCCGGCCGCCTGCCGGAACAGCGCAAACAGTTCGCGCCCGGTGCCGTCGGCCGCCGCCGGCGCGGCCGCAGGCTCCCGCGCGCGGAATTCGGTTTCGTTCATCAGCACGTCGATGGTGCCGTTCACCGCGCACAGCCGGATCATGTCGCCGTCGCGCACCCGTGCCAGCGGCCCGCCGCCCAGCGCCTCCGGGCTCATGTGAATGGCAGCCGGCACCTTGCCGGACGCGCCAGACATGCGGCCATCCGTCACCAGCGCGACCTTGTATCCCCGGTCCTGCAACACGCCCAACGGCGGGGTCAGCTTGTGCAACTCCGGCATGCCGTTGGCGCGCGGCCCCTGGAATCGCACCACCACCACTACGTCGCGGTCCAGTTCGCCCGCCTTGAAGGCGGCGTTCACCTGCGCCTGATCCTCGAACACCCGCGCCGGGGCCTCGATCGTCCAGCGCGCGGGGTCAACGGCGCTCGTCTTGAAGGTGCCGCGCCCCAGATTGCCCTGCACCAGCCGCATGCCGCCATCGGGCCGGAACGGCGCGGCAACGGGGCGAAGGATGCTCTCGTCGCGGCTAGTCTCCGGCGCGGGCGTCCACACCAGCGCATCGCCCTCCAGCCCCGGCTCGGCCGCATAGGCGGAAAGCCCCCCATCCGCCACGGTCAGGATGTCGCCATGCACCAGCCCCGCGCCCAGCAGTTCGCGGATGGTGAAGGCCATGCCGCCCGCCTGGTGGAACTGGTTCACATCGGCCTGCCCCGCCGGATAGACATTGGCGATCAGCGGCACCGCCGCGCTCAGCCGGTCCATGTCTTCCCAGTCCAGCTGGATGCCCGCCGCCCGCGCGATCGCCGGCAAGTGCAGTGCATGGTTGGTGGAGCCGCCCGTCGCCAGCAGGCCCACCACCGCGTTCACGATGGCCTTTTCGTCCACCACATGGCCGATCGGCCGCCAGTCGTTGCCGCCATGGCCGATCTCCGTCAGCCGGCGCACCGCCGCCCGGGTCAGTTCCTGCCGAAGTTTCGTGCCCGGCTGCACGAAGGCCGCGTTCGGCACATGCAGGCCCATCATCTCCATCATCATCTGGTTGGAGTTGGCGGTGCCGTAAAATGTGCAGGTGCCGGGGCTGTGATAGCTGGCGGATTCCGCCTCCAGCAGCTCCACCTGCCCCACCTTTCCTTCGGCATGCAGCTGGCGGATGCGCTGCTTTTCCTTGTTGGGCAGGCCAGAGGGCATCGGCCCTGCCGGGATCAGCACGGTGGGCAGATGGCCGAAGCGCAGCGCGCCGATCAGCAGCCCCGGCACGATCTTGTCGCAGATGCCCAGCATCGCCACGCCGTCATACATGGCGTGGCTCAGAGAAACGGCGGCGGAAAGGGCAATGGTGTCCCGGCTGAACAGCGACAGCTCCATGCTGCTCTGTCCCTGGGTCACCCCGTCGCACATGGCGGGCACGCCGCCCGCCACCTGCGCGGTTGCGCCTGCCTCGCGCGCGAAGATCTTCATCTGTTCCGGGTACCGGCCATAGGGCTGATGCGCCGACAGCATGTCGTTATAGGCGGTGACGATCCCGATGTTGAACGCCTTGCCCGCCATGATCGCGGGCTTGTCCCCCTCGGCCGCGGCAAAGGCATGGGCCAGGTTCGAACAGCCGAGGTTGTGGCGGTTGAGGCCCTTCTCCGCCTCGCGCGCCACCAGGTCCAGATATCGGCCGCGGCTGTCGCGCGAACGGGCGATGATCCGGGCCGTCACGGCCTCGACGATCGGGTTCAGCGTCATCGCAGCCTTCCATTCATGGTCAGGGGCACCAGTGGATGTCGATCGCCTGCGAGGCATCCGCCAGCAGGCGACCGATCGGATAGTTCGAACCTGCGCCGTCCTTCAGCGCCTTTTCCAGCACCTTGCGCTTCTTGTCGCCGCTGATCTGGATCAGGATGGCGCGCGCGCCCAGAATCGCGGATTTCGTCAGCGTCACGCGCGCAACCGGCGCGTCGGCGGGCAACGGATCAGGCGTCACGCCGATCGCGCGATGCGGGGCCGACAGGGCCGCCTCCAGGTCCGCGCCGGGGAAGATCGAGGCCGTATGCCCGTCCTCACCCATGCCCAGCCACACGAAATCGAGCGGCCAGTGGATGGCCTGAAGCCGGGCATCCGCCGCCTTGCCGGCCGCATCCACCGGCAGGTCGCCGCCCGTCAGCGGGATCACCCGCGCCCCCAGCGGCAGGAAGCGTTCGGCAAGGCCCCGCACATTGGAAAGCTTGTCCTGCACGGGCACCAGCCGGTCGTCCGTCGGAACGATGGTCACATCCTTCCACTTCAGCTTTCGGCCGGCCAGCAGCGCCTGCGCCGCGGCAGGCGTTCGCCCGCCCGCGAACGCCACCACGGCATCGCCGCGCGCATCCAGCGCGCTTTCGATCACGAACTGCGCGTCGCCCGCCACAGCCTCGGCCAGTTCTTCCGCCGAGTCATATTCCCACCATTCCGCGTCGATCATCCGAATCTCCTTTGCCGACGCGGCTAGTCGTTCCAGCTGGCATTGTCGCGCTCGATCAGCGCGATTGCGGCGGATGGCCCCCAGCTTCCGGCGGTATAGGGCCGCGGCTCCGTGCCGTTTTCGGCCCAGGCCTTGCGGATGGCATCGATAAAGGCCCATTGCGCCTCCACCTCGTCGCGCCGCACAAACAGGGTCTGCCGCCCCTCGATCAGGTCCAGCAGCAGCTGTTCATAGGCGATCCGCCGCCGCGTATCCGCAAACGCATCCTTGCGGCCGATATCCAGCGCCACGGGCCGCATCGAAATCCCCCCGCGCGAAAGGCCGGGCACCTTCGACATCAGCTGCAGCTGGATATTCTCCTGGGGTTGCAGGCTGATCAGCAGGCGGTTGGGCTGCATCCCCTTCACACCGTCCCCGAAGATGTTGTGCGGGACATCCTTGAAGGCGATCAGGATCTCGGACTTGCGCGCGCCCAGCCGCTTTCCGCTGCGCAGATAGAATGGCACGCCCTTCCAGCGCCAGTTGTCCACATGCGCCTTCAGCGCCACGAAGGTCTCGGTCGAACTCGCGCGGCCCAGCTCCTCGGCATAGCCCTTCACCGGTTCGCCGTTCACAGCGCCGGCCGCATACTGCCCCGTCACGCAGCAGGCCGCAGCCGATTTCCCGTCGATCGGGCGCAGCGCGTGCAGCACCTTCACCTTCTCGTCGCGGACGGCAGAGGCGGTGAAGGTTCCGGGCGGCTCCATCGCCACCAGCGCCAGCAGCTGCAGCATATGGTTCTGCACCATGTCGCGCAGCGCGCCCGCGCCATCATAGAAATCGACCCGGCCTTCCAGCCCCACGGTTTCCGCAACCGTGATCTGCACATGGCTGATCCAGTGGGCGTTCCATTGCGGCTCGAACAGCAGGTTGGCGAACCGCAGCGACAGCAGGTTCTGCACCGTCTCCTTGCCCAGATAGTGATCGATGCGGAAAATCTGTTGCTCGCTGAAGGCGCTGGCAACCGCGTCATTGATTTCCGCCGAACTTGCCAGATCGGATCCCAGCGGCTTTTCCAGCCCGATCCGGACATTGGGGCCGGTCAGTCCGGCCGCCGCCAGCCCCTCGATCGTCGGCTTGAACAAGGACGGCGCGGTGGACAGGAAGATCGATATGGACTGATCCGCGCACCGGCCGCCATCGGCGCAGGTGGCATCGGCCAGCCGCCGGTATCCGCCAAGGTCGGTCGCATCCAGCGGCACATAGGCCAGCTGCTTCAGGAAGGCGTCCGCCTTTGCCTGATCGCCCAGCCCGTTCGCCACATGGCTCGCCAGCGCCTCCGCCGCCATGGCGCGGAAGCCTTCGTCATCCAGCTGGGATCGCGCCGTGCCCACGATCCGCACATCGGCAGGCAGCAACCCGTCAACCGACAGGCCGAACAGCGACGGCAGCAGCATGCGACGCGAAAGGTCGCCGGTCGCGCCGAACAGAAGAACCGCAGTCATGGGCATGTCCTAGCAAGGCTTTGCGCGGTGAACAGGGATGAATTCGTATTCCCGCCGCCCGCCGATTTCACAGCGCCCTGAAGCGGATGGCAACCCCTCCACCGGCGCCCATGCGGATCGGAATCCTGTCGGCAGAAGTCACGATGCGCTTCGTGATCGCGATGTCGGCCCGGCCCTCGGTGCGATAGTCCGCCGTCGGCCCGTCGGCATAGATCTGCGCTTCGTATCGCCGGCCCTTGTCCAGAAAGGCCAGCGGCAGCTCCGCTTCGCGCGGGCTTTCGTCGGTGCCGCCGCCCACATACCAGTCGCGGCTGTGCCTGTCCTTGCGGGCGATCAGGGCAAAAGCCCCCACCTCGCCTGCCAGCATCTCCGTCTGCTCCCAGTCGGCGGGCACATCCTTGATGAACCGGAACGGCCCCGGATGCCGGGCGTAGTTTTCCGGCAGGTCCGCCGCCATCTGGATCGGGGAATACAGCAGCACATACAGCGCCAGCTGCCGCGCCATCGTGCTGGGGATCGGCGCGCCGCCCTTCCCCGTCAGGCTCAGGATGCCCGGGGTATAATCCATCGGGCCAGACAGCATCCGGGTGAAGATCAGGTTGACCTCATGCGCCGGCGGGTTCTTCGGATTGCCCCAGGCGTTGTATTCCATGCCCCGCGCACCTTCGCGCGCCACCCAATTGGGCCAGGTGCGGCGCAGGCCGGTATCCTTGATCGGCTCATGCGGGTTCACCGCGATCCGCCGCTTCGCGGCCTCTTCCACCACCTTCAGATGATGGCGGCTCATCACCTGCCCGTCATGCCACTGATAGCTGCCGTCTGGCGCCAGGATTCCGCCCGCGTCCGCCACATAGCCGGTCTTCACGCTGTCCACGCCCAGCCGCTGGTAAAGGTCCAGCGCCGCGCCCAGCTGCGCCTCATACACCCGGATATTTCCGGCCGTCTCATGATGCCCCATGATCCGGACGCCCTTGCCCCGCGCATAGCTGCTCAGGCCCTGAAGGTCGAAATAGGGGGTCGGCCGGGTGAAATCGAAATCATGGCCGGTTGCGAACCAGTCCCCGTCCCAGCCGGGGTTCCAGCCCTCCACCAGCACGCTGCGGAAGCCGTTTGCGGCCGCGAAATCGATATAGCGGCGGGTGTTCGCCGTCGTCGCACCCAGCTTCGGCCCGGTCGCCCAGCTGGCCGTCTCCAGGTGCATTTCCCACCAGACGCCCACATATTTGTGCGGCCTGAACCAGGTGCCGATATCGGGCAGCTTCGATGGCTCGTTCAGGTTCAGGATGATGTCCGATGCGGCGTACAGCTTCGCGGCATCGGGGGCCACCAGCATCACCCGCCAGGGCGTCGCGAACGGCAGGTCGCGCACGACGCTCGGCCCCGTTCCCGAAGGCGACAGCCGCGCCTTGAAGCGCTGCCCTTCCACGCGCCGCAGCCACATGCCGGCATAATCCACCAGCGCCGCTTCATGGATGGAAAGATGCAGGCCCGCATCGGTCCGGAAGGTGATCGGCGTATGCGCCTGCCCCACCCCCTCGATCGGTGTGCGGTTGTACAGATATTCGTAGCGGTTCCATTCCCCGCCCGGAATCCACCAGGCCGTGCCCGGCTGCGCCAGGTCGAACTCGGTCAGTTCCTCCACGATCCGCGCCGTCGTCAGGTTCGGCTGCTGCGGAAACTCGATGCGAAAGCCCAGCCCGTCGTCGAACAGCCGCACGCGCAGGCGCAGCAGCCGCTTCAGTGGGGTCTTCTCGCGCAGCGTCACCACCAGCTCGTTGTGCCGGTCCGTCACGAAACGCCGCTCGCCCCATGGCTGTTCCCAGCGGCTGTCGGCGCTGTGCCGCGCGACCTCCACGATCTCGAAATTCCGCTCCAGCTTCGGCGCGTCGCCCAGGATGAACCCCAGCCGCGACGGATTCACGACCGCCCCGCCCTCCCGCGCCAGCGACCAGACCGGCCGCCCGTCGGGATCGGTATCCAGCGTGAAACGCAAGGCGCCCGAAGGGGACACCACCGTTTCCGGTGCAGCCTCCGCCCGTGCCGCCGCCAGCATCAGCATGCCCGCCATCAGCCAGAACAGGTTCCGCATCCTCAACCTTCCACCGCAATCGCCCCGAACGCGGGCAGAGATGTTCCCGTCGCGCCGTTCACCTCCGCGATCACCTGGCCCTCCAGCGCAATGGTGACCGGCTTCGTGCCGAAATTGAAGGCCAGCCGGATCCGCCGGTTCTCGTACCAGCGCTCGAAGCTCAGCAGGTCGCCCTCCGCCTCGATCCGCTCGAGCCGACCCAGCCGAAGCGCCGGTTCCGCCTTGCGAAGCGCAACCAGCCGGCGCGTCAGGTGCAGCAGGGACTGCGGGTCCGCTTCCTGAAGGTCCACCGCCATGGCGGCATGGTCCGCGCCCGTGCGCAGCCAGGGCGTACCCGAAGAGAAGCCCAGGTTCGGGGCGCCCGCCTCCCACGCCATCGGCGTCCGCGCCCCATCGCGCGACAATGTCAGCGGCCAGTTGGCGATCGCTTCGGGATCCTGAAGCTCCTCGAACGGAATTTCCACCTGCGTCAGCCCCAGTTCCTCCCCATAATAGAGGAAGGGATTGCCGCGCAGGCTCATCAGCAACAGCATCGCCATCCGCGCAAAGGCCTGCCGCTCTGCGGGTGCGGCCCAGCGCGAAAGACCGCGCGGGCTGTCGTGGTTGGTCAGCGCCCAGCCCGGCCAGCCCAGCCCCGGCTCGTCCGGCCAGTCCGCCAGCGCATGGGCCACCACCTGCGGCGTCAGCCGCTCCGCATACAGGAAGGCAAAACTATAGGCGGAATTCAGATGCGTCTCGCCGGCGGTGAAGGCCCGCATTTCCGGGATCGGATCCGCCCCGCCGACCTCCGCCACCGTATAGGTCGCGCCATAGCCGTCCAGCAGCGCACGCAGCCGCGCCAGGAACTTCGGAATGTCGGGGTGGGACTGGTTGTGCAGCCGCAGCTGATAATCGAACGGCCGCGTGCGCGGGCCCGGCGGCGCCGGCGGATTGTCGCGCAGCAAAGGGTCGTGCATCGCGAAGTTGATCGCATCCACCCGGAAGCCGTCCACCCCGCGATCCAGCCAGAATTTCGCGGCGGCCAGCAGTGCATCCTGCACCGCCGGATTGTGCACGTTCAGCTGCGGCTGCTCGCGCAGGAAATTGTGCAGATAATATTGCCGCCGCCGCGCATCCCAGGTCCAGGCCGGGCCGCCGAACACCGATTGCCAGTTGCTGGGCGGGCTGCCGTCGGGCTTGGGATCGGCCCACACATACCAGTCGGCAAAATCCCCGTTCCGCCCTTCCCGGCTGGCCCGGAACCAGGCGTGCTGGTCCGAACTATGGGCATAGACCTGATCGATGATCACCTTCAGGCCCAGCGAGTGGGCCCGCGCCACCAGCGCGTCGAAATCCGCCAATGTGCCGAATATCGGATCAACATTGCAGTAATCTGCAATATCATATCCGAAATCCTTCATAGGAGATGTGAAGAATGGGGAAAGCCAGATCGCATCCACCCCCAGGCTCGCCACATGCCCCAGCCGCCGGGTGATACCCGGCAGGTCGCCCACCCCGTCTCCGTTCGAATCCTGGAAGCTGCGCGGATAGATCTGGTAGATCACCGCCCCCTTCCACCAGGGCGTCGTTTCGCTCATCGCACCGCCACCGCGCCCGCGCACACAAGCGTGCCGAAGGGCTCGATCTCCACCGTCAGCGTGCCCGGCGCAGATGGCATCGGGCAGGTGCCCAGCAGCGATTTGGTCACTTCGATGCGCGGGTCGATCATCACATTCGCCTTCAACGGCTTCGATGACGTGTTGAAGGCAATGATCGTGTCGATGAACGGTGCGCGATTGCCTTCGGGCAGCCGCCGCGCCACTGCGAACAGCCCCGGCCCTTCCGTATCGGCCGCCAGCACCCGCTGCGCGCCCCGCCGCAACGAAGGCTCGGATTGCCTCAGCTTCGCCAGCGCCGCCACATACCGGTACAGCGGATGCGCGGTGTCGAAATTGGCGTCCGCCGCCGTCGCCGTCGTCCCCAGCAACCGGTTGTCGTTATAAACTGCCACCTTCGATGGAAACAGCGGCTCGCGCGCATCCTGGTCTCCGCCGTCGCCCACGAACCCCTGCTCGTCGCCGGAATAGATGGTGGGCACGCCGCGCAGCAGCATCAGCATCGCATGCGCCAGCTTCACCCGCGCCAGCTGCTCCGCATCGCCGGCCGCCGGGTTCGCCTTGCGCACGAAGGTGGAAATCCGCCCCATGTCATGATTGCCCAGGAAGGTGGGCAGCTGCAGGGCTGCGCCCTCCCCCCCGGCATAGAGCGGGTCCTTGAAGAAGGTCTGCGCCAGCACCAGCGGCGGCTCGTTTTCGGCCACCACCCGCTGCACGGCGGACTGGAAGGCGAAATCCAGCACCGCCGGATAGCGATCCACATGGGTGAAGCGCGCAAGATTTCCGGCGTCCGGGTCGAACACCTCGCCGAAAATGTGGAAGTTCGGAATGCCCTTCGCCTTCGCCCGCGCCAGCATTGCCGGCACGAAGGCCTGCCAGAATTCCGGGTTCACATGGCGCGCGGTGTCGATCCGGAAGCCGTCGACGCCAAAGCGGTCGATCCAGCTACCATAGATGTCGATCATCCCCTCCACCACGCGGGGATTGGATGTCATCAGATCGTCCAGCCCGGAAAAATCGCCCCAGATGGCGCTCTCGCCCTTCCAGAAGCTGTCGCCCCGGTTGCTGTAATAGATGGGATCGTTCAGCCAGACCGGCGTTTTCGCCCTTTCCTCACCCTTCGGCACGAACGGGGTATAGGCAAAGCGCGGGTCGGTCAGGCGGGCGAAGTTCTCAGCCGTCTGATGCTCGGCCGCATCGCCCAGGAAGCGTTCGTTGATCGGCTGCCCCTCAGGGCCGCCCATCCGTGTCCAGGGGTAATCGCCCCGGCTACGATAGGCGCAATCGTTCGCCGGGCATTCGCGATAGCGGATCACGTCGGCGGTGTGGTTGGTGATGATGTCCAGATACACCTTCATCCCGCGCGCGTGGGCCGCATCGATGAAGGCCTTCAGGTCGGCCTCGGTCCCGAAATGCGGATCGACCGTGGTGAAATCGGTGATCCAGTATCCATGATAGCCGGCGGATTCCCGCCCCGGCTGCCCCTGCACGGGCTTGTTCCGGTAAATCGGCCCCAGCCAGATCGCCGTCGCCCCCATGCCCTGGATGTAATCCAGCCGCGCCGTCAGACCCTTCAGGTCGCCACCAAGATAGAAGCCCTTGTGCGCAGGGTCATGCCCATGCGCCAGCCGCCCGCCCCGGATGCCACCCGTGTCGTTTCCGGTGTCGCCATTCGCGAACCGGTCCGGCAGCAGGAAATAGATCACTTCCTCTGTCGGCGCCCGTTCGCGCACGTCCTGCGCGATGGCAGGCGGGCAAAGCCCCGCCATCAGCATGGTTGCAGCCAGCAACACCTTCATCCGTCTGTCCCCTGCGCCGTCGGTTCCCGATGGGCGGGCGCCCCCCCC
>NZ_JAYRCW010000001.1:0-18529 GCF_041909755.1 Sandaracinobacter sp. | reverse complement strand
TAACCCGCGGGCCCCCGCGGCGGGGGGTCCCGGTGGGGGGGGCGCCCCGCGGGTTGGGGGGGGGGGCGCCCCGTTCCCGGTTCAGAAGCGATAGCTCGCGCCGAACAGGAAGCGCCGCCCATAGGATTCATAGTCACGGATCAGCCGGGTATCCGGAATGTCATAGGTCCGGAAGGGCTCGTTCGTCAGGTTGTAGGCCTGCGCCAGCAGGGAGAGGCCTTCCAGCGCGCTGCCTTCCTGGAACTCATAGCCGATCTGCGCATCCACGATCGTCTCGCCCTTGGCATAACGCCGCTGGTTCCCGCCGCCGAAGCCGCGCACTTCCGCCAGGAAGCTCGACCGATGGCGCACCGATCCGCGGACGGAGAAACCCGACCGCTCGAAATAGCCGGTCGCGTTCCACACATGCTTGGACAGGCCCGGCAGCGGCTGGGTGGAACCCGGCCCGTTCGGCTCGATGTTGCTTTCGGTGTAGGAGTAGCTGCCCTGCACGCCGAAGCCGTCCAGCGAGCTGGAGAAGACGTTGAACGGAAGCGAACCCGTCGCTTCAAGCCCATAGAGTTCGCCGCCATCTCCGTTCGACCAGATCCGCACAAAGCCTTCGCGCAGCACGGGCTCCGGCCCCGCCGTCACCGGGAAGCCGGTGAAGTCGAACAGCACATTCTGCTCGTAGATATAGGTCTTCAGCTTCTTGTAGTATCCAGCCAGAGAGACATAGGCCTCGCGGCTGAAATATTTCTCGAAGCTGATGTCGATCGAATCCGCGATCCAGGGCCGCAGCTTCGGATTGCCGCCATTGCCGGACCAGGGCGAATTGTTGACATCGGGCGAACCCGCAAGCCCCGGCGAGTAGTTGTAGTTGATGGAGGCGCGCATGTCGTCCATCCGTGCCCGCGCCATCTGGCGGCCAAGGCCCAGCCGCGCCACGAAGTCCGTCTCTGTGCGCAGCGCCAGGTTCAGCGTGGGCAGCGCATAGAGATAGCTCGCGCCGTCGGTGATCGGCGTGTTCGTCACGCCCGAACCGGTGCCGGACGAGGCAAGCCCGTTCGAGACCTGATCGGTGTTCACCAGCTGCACGCCGACATTGCCGGTCAGGCGGCTGGTGCCCAGCGGCGCGTCGATGTTCAGCTGCAGATAGCCCGTCAGCACATCCTCGCGCACCCGCCAGCCCTTGGTGGACACGTCGGCGTTGGGGTTGCGAACGCGGGTATAGATGCCGCTGTCCAGCAGGCCCTTCACATCATAGGCGATCGTTTCACCGATCCCCAGGAAGCCCATGTTGGCGCCGCTGTCATACAGGAACTCGCCCGGCACCGGCACGGATGTGATGCCGTTGGTGTTCGCGGCCAGGCCCAGGAAATATTCGTCGGGCGTCAGCCGCTTCACGCGGCCCGTATAGTTGAAACCGACCTCGACTGACCGGAAGGCCCCGCCCAGCTCCCGCTCCGCGCCGAAGCGCAGCGCCAGCAGCTCGTCCTTGATCCGGCGGTTGTTGTAGTAACCGTCCTGCCCGCCGTTGATGATGTTGCCGCCCCAGCCCTGCGGGCTGGTCAGCAGGATCAGCGCCGGATCGGCATAATCCAGCTGGTTGTCGAACACGACACCGCGGCCGACCATGTCGAAGCCCATGTTGTCGGTCGCGCCCAGCGGGCCGCGGCCGGTGCCGGAATAGGTTTCAACGTCCAGCGTCTTGCGGTCCACGCCCGAATAGCTGACGTCGATCTTCGCCTTCAGGATGTCGTTCCCGGCCTCGACATTCCAGCCGATGGCGAACAGGTCGGCATCGGTCTGCTTGATGTCGTTGCGGACAACGCCCTTCACGCCGTTGAACTGGCCGGATGTCACCAGCCCGTCATCCACGGCGAAGCCCGGCTGCAGCTGCGCGCCCGACCAGAACAGCGGCAGCTCCACGCCGCGCTTCACTTCGTCGTCCTTGAACTTCGAGTAGAAGACATCGAGCGTCGTGTGGAAATGCTCGCTCGGCTGCCATTCGAACGCACCCGACAGCGCCGTCCGCTCCAGCGTGGTGGACCGGGCATAGGGCTTCGTCCCGCCGATCACCACCGCGTCGGCGGTGGCGTTGGGATAGCCCCAGGCCTCGAACCGCTCGATCTGGGAGGGCTGGTTCAGGTGCGTGACGGACAGGGCGATGCCCATGGTGTCGTTCGCGAACTGGTCGATATAGGTGCCCGAGAAGCGATAGCCCCAGGTGTCGGAATCGGGGTTCAGCTTCTTCGCATCCAGCACCTCGGCCCGGGCGCTCAGCGCAACCGACGTCTTGCCGTGCGCCAGCGGGCGGATGGTGCGCAGGTCAACCGTGCCCGACAGGCCCGCGCCGATCAGGGCGGCAGATGGCGTCTTGAACACATTCACCTGCTGCATGATCTCGGACGGGAACTGGTCGAACTCGACGCCCCGGTTGTCGCTCGTCGTCACCTGCTCGCGGCCATTCAGCAGCGTGGTGGAGAAGTCCGGCGCAAGGCCCCGGATGCTCACATTCTGCGCCCGGCCGTCGAACCGCTGAGAGGTCAGGCCCGGAAGGCGCGAGATGGATTCCGCGATGGAGGTGTCGGGCAGCTTGCCGATATCCTCGGCAGAGATGCTCTCCACGATCATGTCGGAGCTTTTCTTCTCCGCGATCGCATTCGCGATGCTGGCGCGGAAGCCGGTGACGACGATGTCCTCATCGGCAGCGCCGGGCGCGGCCTGCGCGAACGCGGCAGACGCCACGGTCAGCGCGATGGCGCTGGCCGAAGCCTTCAGCAGCAGATGGCCGGAAACGAAGGCCGCGCGCGGCCTTTCGGAAAACCCTTGCATGTTACACTCCCCAATCCCGGGCGGCCGGCAGTCGCATCACCCCGGAATCGGGGCCGTCGCCGGTCCGCGCATCGATATTTCGATTGCCTGTGCATCTTCCGTTCGGGCACGTTCTGGTTCAAGAAATGCACATACGTATGCGAAATGCATCAGGAGAGGCCGTGTCCGTAAAGGTACAGCAGCCGGGGGAGGAACCAAAGGCGGAGCGGGGCACATCCCCCGCCCTCCGCCCCGAACGTGCGCCCACCTCGTTCGACATCGCCCACCTCGCCGGCGTCTCCCAGCCAACGGTCAGCCGGGCGCTGTCCGGATCGCCCATGGTGTCCGAAGCGACGCGCAAGCGCATCGAGGCGATCGCCCACCAGCTCAACTACAAGGTGGACAAGGCCGCCTCCTCCCTGCGGAAGCGCCGGTCCGACACCATCGCCCTCCTCTTCTTCGAGGATCCGACGGCGGATGAATCCCTCATCAACCCCTTCTTCGTCGCCATGCTCGGCTCGATCACCCGGGCGGCGAAGCGCGCGGGCTATGATCTCCTCGTCAGCTTCCAGCAGCTGTCAGACGACTGGCACAAGGATTTCGAGGACAGCCACAAGGCCGACGGCCTGATCCTGCTGGGCTATGGGGATTGGGAAACCTATCGCGAGCGTGTAACCCAGCTGTCGGCACAGGGCACCCACTTCGCCCGCTGGGGTTCGGTGGAGGCCGCCCCCGCGCTGAAGCGGCTCGGCACCACGATCGGCTCCGACAACCGCTCGGGCGGGCAGATGGCGGCGGCCCACCTCATCCGCCTGGGCCGCAGGCGCATCGCCTTCCTCGGCCACGCCTCCAGCCACTATCCCGAATTCCTCGCCCGTTTCGAAGGCGTCGCCGCCGCCCTGGCCGAAGCCGGGCTGCCCCCGCCGCTCCAGGCAGACGCCATCACCACGGAAGAAGCCGGCTCGGCCGCCATCCACGCCATTCTGGACAGCGGCGAACGGTTCGACGCCATCGTCGCCGCGTCGGATCTCATCGCCATCGGCGCCATGCGCGCGCTGGAAGAACGGGGCCTCGCCGTCCCGGCCGATGTCGCCGTCACCGGCTTCGACGACATCCCCGCCGCCGCCAGCACCCGCCCGCCGCTGACGACGGTCGTTCAGGATACGCAAAGGGCCGGGCAGATGCTGGTCGATGCGGTGCGGGCCCAGCTGGAAGGGCTGCCTGCGCCAGGCGCCATGCTGCCGACGCGTCTCGTCGTCCGCCGCTCCTGCGGGGCCGGCTGAGGGCGCACGCAGGCGGTTGTCAGCTGCCGCGAATCGCGCCAGCCTCGCGTACAGGCACGCGGCGTGCGCAGCGCCCGTGGGGAGGGAACAGGATCATGCAGGCGGGAACTGCGGGAACGGAAACTGGCAGGCGGGCGGAACGCCCGATCCTCGGCTTCTGGGGCCTCTGGAATCTCAGCTTCGGCTTTTTCGGCATCCAGGTCGGCTTCGCCCTGCAGAACGCCAATGTCAGCCGCATCTTCCAGTCGCTCGGCACCTCCATCGACGATCTCGCCTTCCTGTGGGTGGCGGGCCCGGTGACGGGCCTGCTGGTGCAGCCCGTGATCGGCTATTTCTCGGACCGGACATGGACCCCGCTTGGCCGCCGCCGCCCCTATTTCCTGGCAGGCGCAATCCTCGCCACCCTCGCCCTCCTCGGCATGCCCAATTCGCACGCCCTCTGGTTCGCGGCCGGCATGCTCTGGATTCTCGATGCCTCGCTCAACATCGCGATGGAACCCTTTCGCGCCTTCGTGGGCGATATGGTGAGCGAGAAGCAGCGGACAGCGGGATATGCGTTCCAGACCGTGTTCATCGGCGCCGGCGCCGTCGCCGCCAGCCTCGCGCCGGCGGTTCTCACTCATGTGTTCGGCGTCTCCAACGTCGCCCCTCCCGGTGAAATCCCGCCATCGGTCCGCCTCGCCTTCTACATCGGCGCGGGCGCGCTGCTGCTGGCCGTGCTGTGGACGGTGTTCACCACCCGCGAATATTCGCCGGATGAAATGCGCGCCTTCGAAGGCCATGCCGCCGCGCTTCCAGACGACGAACCGCTGGCCGCCCCCATCAACGGCTTCTGGTGGGCGACACTCGGCGCCATCGTCATCATCTGCGTCGCCCAGTTCCAGCTGGACAAGCCCGTCTACATCCTCGGCGCGGCGCTGCTTGCGTTCGGCGGCCTGCAGGAATTCACCCGCCGCCGCGCCCTCGCCGGGAAGCCCGCAGGCCCCGTCACGCGGATCATCTCGGATCTCAAGCTGATGCCGCCCGCGATGAAGCGGCTGGCGCTCGTCCAGTTCTTCACCTGGATCGCGCTGTTCATCATGTGGATCTACACCACCCCCATCGTCACCCGCTACATGTTCGGCGCCACCGACACCGCCAGCCGCGCCTACAACGATGGCGCAGACTGGGTGGGGGTGCTGTTCGGCATCTACAACGGCGTCGCCGCGATCTACGCCTTCGCCCTGCCCGGCATCGCGGCCCGCATCGGGCGGGTCAACACCCACATCCTCGGCCTTCTGGCCGGCGCGATCGGCTTCGGCCTGTTCCTGGTGGTGCGGGATCCGGATTGGCTGATCCTCTCCATGATCCTCGTCGGCATTGCCTGGGCCTCCATCCTCACCATGCCCTATGCGATCCTCTCGTCTGCCCTGCCGCAATCAAAACTCGGCGTGTTCATGGGCCTTTTCAATATCTTCATCGTGCTTCCTCAATTGCTGGTTTCAGCCGTCATGGGCAGCATCATGCACATCGCCTTCCCCGGCGAACCGATCTGGCTGATGGGCATCGCCAGTGCCGTACTGCTTCTGGCCGCCTGGGCGATGCGCAGCGTGCGGGACGGGCGCTGAAGGGGCCAGCCCGCCCCTGCCGAAGGCCAAGTGTTGCGGCCCGCGCCACCCTTGGGTAACAGGGCCCAACCCATTGGCGCGTCTCTCAACCTAAAGGCTTCCCACCCGTGGCTTCCGCCCCCTCCCATTCCCCGCTCGCCGCCCGCGAAGCGATGATCGACAGCCAGCTGAAGCCGTGCGGGGTGGTGAACCCGCGCACCTCGGCCGCCTTCTTCGCCGTCGCGCGCGAAGATTTCGTGGCGGAAGGGCGTCGTGGCCTCGCCTATGTCGATGCGGCCCAGCCGCTGGGCAACGGGCGGGAGCTTCTTTCGCCGCTCAGCCTCGGCCTGCTGGTTGAGGAAGCCCATGTCATGCCCGGCGAAACCGCGCTCGTCGTCGGGGCCGCCACCGGCTATTCAGCCGCGATCCTTGCCCATCTGGGCGCCCGCGTCACGGCGCTGGAAAGCGATCCCGCCCTCGCCGCCCGCGCCCGCGCCGCTCTGGCGGATACGGTTCGCGTGCAGGAAGGCCCGCTCGATGCCGGCGCCTCCTTCGGATCACCCTATGACTTGATCCTGATTGACGGGGGCGTGGAAATCGTGCCCGATACATTGATCGCCCAGCTGGCCGAGGGGGGCCGGATGGTCGCGATCGTCCATGGCAGCGATGGCGTCGGCCGCGCGTCGAAGGGTGTGAAGCGGGCGGGTGCCGTCCGTCTCGAACCCTTTGCCGAAGCGGCGGCCGCGATCCTGCCACCCTTCCGGAAGGCTCCGGCCTTCCAGTTCTGAAAGCCCCCTCATGCGTCGTCACATCCTGGTTTCGCTGCTTCTGCTCTCCACTGCTGCGCCATCCTCGGCTGAATCGCTGAAGGACGCGATCGCGCAGGCCTATTCCAACAACCCGGCGATCGCCGCCGCCCGCGCCCGCGTGCGGCAGGCTGACGAAGGCGTGCCCATCGCCGCCTCCGGCGCCCGCCCCGGCCTCGATCTCGGCGGCAGCTTCACGCAGAGCCTCAGCGACAGCTTCGCCGATCTCGGCCAGATCTGGACGGGCGGCATCACCCTGCGCCAGTCCATCTGGGAAGGGGGCCGCATCCGCGCCGGCATTTCCGCCGCCGAAGCCCGGATCGAGGCCAGCCGCCTGAACCTCGCCGCGCAGGAACAGGCCCTCATCACCGACACGGTGACGGCCTATGCCGATGTGCTGCGCACCCAGGAAATCGTGAAGCTGAACGAAAATCAGGTTCGCGTGCTGGAACAGGAACTGCGCGCCTCGAAGGACCGGTTCGACGTGGGGGATGTCACCCGCACCGATGTCGCCCAGTCCGAAGCGCGCCTCGCCGCCTCGCAGGCCACGCTGATCGCCGCGCGGGGCAACGCCGTATTCGCGCGCCAGGCCTATCAGCGCCTCGTCGGCCGCGCACCCGGCCAGCTGGAGCCGCTGCCGCCCCTGCCCCCGCTGCCGGAAAGCGAAGGCCAGGCGCTCGATCGCGCCGCCACGCTCAGCCCAGCCCTTGGTGCCGCCAAGGCCGGCGAAAAGGCGGCAGCCGATGATGTCCGCGCCGCAAAGGCGGGCCGCATGCCCTCCATCGGCGTGCAGGCGTCGGCCAACTACACCGAATATTCCAACTCGGCCTTCGGCGCCTCCGGCTTCGATCCGCGCGTCGGCGTCACTGCCGGCATGCCGCTGTTTTCGGGCGGCCTGATCGCCGCGCAGGTCCGTCAGGCGCAGGCCCGGCAGAGCGAGGCGCTGGAAACCATCAGCCTTACCGAACGGCAGGTGACAGAGGGCGTCTCCAACAGCTGGGCCCTGCTGCAGACGGCTGAAGCCACCATCACCGCCGCCAAGTCGCAGACCAGCGCCAACACGCTGGCCGCCGAAGGCGTGCGGCAGGAAAACATGGTCGGCAGCCGCGACATCCTCGATGTGCTGAACGCCGAACAGGAACTGCTGAACAGCCGCGTCCAGCTCGTGCAGGCCGAACGCGATCGCTATGTGGCCGCATACCAGCTGCTGGAATCGGTGGGCGCGGCAGACATTGCGCTGGAAGGCACCGGCGTGCAGAAATATGATGCAGCTGCGAACGCGAAGCGGGTGCGGGGCAAGGGCTGGCAGGAATTCGGCTATGATCCGAACCCATCCACCGATCGCGCCCGCAACACCGCCCCGCTGATGGGGCCGCAGCAATGATCGCCAGAACAGGATCAGGGGGCCGATGACCCGCAAGACGCTCGACCCGAACCTCGCCTCCATCCTGGATTCGATCCGCGCAACCGTCGGCGGCGAAGCCCCCGACCGCGCGGAACGGCAAGAGGATCAGGATCCGGTCGAGCCTGACGCGGACGAAGAGGCTGACCGGGAACCCAAGGCGCCCGCGCCAAAGGCGCGCGCCGCGAAGAAGGCCGCCGCCGCACCGGCAGCATCCGTCGCCCCGGCCGCACCCGCCGCCCTTCCGCCGGTCGCCGGCGGCCGCTCGGTCGAGGAGTTTCTGGCCGAGCTGATCCGCCCGCAGCTGGATGCCTGGCTGAAGGCGAACCTGCCGGAACTGATCCAGAAGATGGCGGCAGAGGAAATCGCGCGGCTCACAGGCCGAAAGTGAGCCCGCAGACGACAACGATCCTGCTGCTGGCGGGGTCGAACCTCATCATGAACCTCGCCTGGTATGGCCATCTGAAGTTCAAGGCCGCGCCGCTCGCGCTGGTCATCTTCGTGGCCTGGGGCATCGCCCTGTTCGAATATGCGCTGCAGGTGCCTGCAAACCGCATCGGCCATCAGGTCTATTCCGCGCCCCAGCTGAAGGGGATTCAGGAAACCCTCTCCATCCTCACCTTCTTCGTGGTGTCCACCCTGTGGCTGGGGGAAGGCGTCAGCCTGAAACAGCTTGTCGGCTTCGCGCTGATGATCGTGGCGGCGGTGCTGATCGTCGGCGACTAGCGGAACCGGCTTTCAGCCGCTAATCCCGCGCCCATGCTGGAAAAGACGTTCACGCCCTCGGCCATCGAAGCCAAATGCTATGCCCATTGGGAACAGCAGGGCCTGTTCCGCCCTGCCCGCCCGGATGCAGAGCCGTTCAGTATCGTGCTGCCGCCGCCCAACGTCACCGGCACGCTGCACATCGGCCATGCGCTGGATCAGACGCTGCAGGACATCCTGATCCGCTGGCAGCGGCTGAAGGGCAAGGACGCGCGCTGGATCGTCGGCACCGATCATGCCGGCATCGCCACACAGATGGTGGTGGAACGCACCATCGCCGGGCAGGGCCTCACCCGGCAGGGCCTCGGCCGCGAGGCATTCCTCGCCCATGTGTGGGACTGGAAGGAACAATCGGGCGGCGCCATCACCCGCCAGATGCGCCGTCTGGGCGCCAGCGCGGACTGGTCGAACGAACGCTTCACCATGGATGAAGGCTTCAACAAGGCCGTGGTGGAGGTGTTCGTGCGGCTGCACGAAGCGGGCCTCATCTATCGCGACAAACGCCTCGTGAACTGGGACCCGAAGTTTCAGACCGCCATTTCCGACCTCGAAGTCGAAACCCGCGAGGTGCAGGGCCATTTCTGGCACCTGCGCTATCCGCTGGCGGATGGCTCCGGCCATCTGGTGGTGGCCACCACGCGCCCCGAAACCATGCTGGGCGACACCGCCGTCGCCGTGAACCCGTCTGACGAGCGCTATGCCCATCTGATCGGGCAGATGATCGCCCACCCGCTGACGGGCCGCCAGATCCCCATCGTGGGCGATGACTGGGCAGACCCGGAACTCGGCTCCGGCTGCGTGAAGATCACCCCGGCGCATGATTTCAACGACTGGCAGGTCTATGACCGCCACAAGGAAATCGGCTGGATCAACATCCTTGATTCACAGGCAAATATCATCGATAGCAGCGACGTTCCGGAAGCCTATCGCGGGCTGGAGCGGTTCGAGGCGCGCAAGCGCATCGTCGCCGATCTGGATGCGCTGGGCCTGCTGGAGCGGGTGGAAGACAAGACAATCCAGACCCCCTACGGGGACCGCTCCGGCGTGGTGATCGAACCCTGGCTGACAGACCAATGGTATATCGACACCAGCAAGCTCGCGGTCGAGGCCCGCGAAGCCGTCACCGATGGCCGCACCAGCTTCGTGCCGAAGGCGTGGGAAAAGACCTATTTCAACTGGATGGACAACATCCAGCCCTGGTGCATTTCCCGCCAGCTCTGGTGGGGGCACCGCATCCCGGCATGGTTCACGCCGGATGGCACGCCCATCGTCGCCCGCAGCGAAGCCGAAGCCCGGGCGAAGGCCGGTGCAGGCGTGGCGCTGACGCAGGATGAAGACGTCCTCGACACCTGGTTCTCCTCCGGCCTCTGGCCTTTCGTCACCCTGGGCTGGCCTGAAAACACCGCGGATCTGAAGCGCTTCTATCCCGGCAGCGTGCTCGTCACCGGCTTCGACATCATCTTCTTCTGGGTCGCCCGGATGATGATGTTCGGGCTGGAGATCATGGACAAGGAACCGTTCGAAACGGTCTACATCCACGGCCTCGTGCGGGACTCCAAGGGCCAGAAGATGTCCAAGTCCAAGGGCAACACCGTCGATCCGCTGGAACTGATCGACCGCTACGGCGCGGATGCGCTGCGCTTCACAATGGCGGCCTCCGAAACGCAGGGCCGCGACGTGAAGTTCGATGAAAAGCGGGTGGAAGGCTATCGCAACTTCGCCACCAAGCTGTGGAACGCCGTCCGCTTCGCGCAGGCGCAGGGCATCACCGCAGGCGGCAGCGAAGCCCCCACGGCCACCCTGCCCGTCAACCGCTGGATCCTCGCGGAAACCGCGCAGGCCGCCGCAGACGCCGAAGCCGCGCTGTCGGCCTTCCGCTACGATCAATATGCGCTCGGCCTCTACCAGTTCGTCTGGAGCCGCTTCTGCGACTGGTATCTCGAACTCATCAAGCCGCTGCTGGCCGAAGGCGGCGCAGCGGCAGACGAAACAAGGGCCGTCGCGGGCTGGGTGATCGACCGGATGCTGATCCTGCTGCACCCGGTGATGCCCTTCATTACCGAGGAACTGTGGCACGCCCAGGGAGCCCGTGCGCACGACCTGATCGTGGCCGAATGGCCCGCCCTGACCGCAGCGCCGGATGCCGCCAGCGCCGAAATCGGCTGGCTCATCGATCTCGTCTCGGCGATCCGCTCGGCCCGCACCGAACTGAACGTGCCGCCCGCCGCCAAACTGGTGCTGCACGCCACCGAGGCAGACGATGCGCTCAAGGCCCGCCTGCAAGGCCAGCTCCCCGCGCTCGAACGCCTCGCCCGCATCGAAAGCCTGTCGTTCGAGGCCCCGCCCGCCGGCGGCTCTGCACAGATCGTCGTCGAAGGCTGCACCTACGCCCTGCCACTTGCAGGCGTGATCGATCTCGCCGCCGAACGCGCGCGCCTGCTGAAGGCCGCCGAGCAGGCCGAAAAGGAAGCCGCCGCGCTCGGCGGCCGCCTCTCCAACCCCGGCTTCGTGGAACGCGCCAAGCCGGAGGCGATCGAAAAGGCCCGCGAAGATCACGCCGCCCGCACCTCCGAAGCGGACCGGCTCCGCGCGGCGCTGGCTCGGCTGGGGTAGGGGAACCCTCCCCTACGCCTCCGGCAGCGGCGGCGGCGCCGTCTCCATCCGTGGCGGCGGCGGCGCGTGGCGCACCAGCAGCAGGTACATCACCGGCGTCACGATCCGGCTGAGCAGCGTGGAAGAAATCAGCCCGCCGATAATCACCCAGGCCAGCGGCGAATAAAGCCCTGAGCCTGAAAGCGCGAGCGGCAGCAGCGCCAGCACGGCGGTCACGCTGGTCAGCAGCACCGGCAGGAAGCGCACTTCGCCGGCCCGTTCGATCGCCTCGCGCAGCTCCACCCCCTGCTGGCGCAGCTGGGTGGTGAAATCCACCAGCAGGATCGAATTCTTGATCTCGATCCCGATCAGCGCCACGAAGCCGATGATGGCGGTGAAGCTGATGGAATTGCCCGTCAGCCACAGCGCGATCAGCCCGCCGAACATGCCCAGCGGCACCACGCCCGCCACCACGATCGTTTCGCGGAAGCGGCCGAATTCCAGCACCAGCACACCAAAGATGGAAAAGGCCACGAACAGGATCACGCCGCCCAGCCCGCTGAAGCTTTCCTCTTCCTCGGCCGCCTCGCCGCCCAGCACAAAGCCATAGCCCGGCGGCAACTTCATCGCGTTCAGCCGGCGGCCCACCTCGTCATTCACCTTCGAGGTGAGGTTGCCTTCGGCCACATAAGAGGTCAGGCCCACGCTGCGCTGCTGTCCGAAGCGATCGATGGAGGCCGGCCCGCCGGTCAACCGCGGCGCGGCGATCGCAGGCAGCGGAACGGCATCGCCCGCAGCCGTCGGCACGAACACCCGCTCCAGCGCGGAAACATCCTGCAACGCCCCCAGCCGTTCACCCGGGGCAACGCCGGTGAACGCCGGCTGCGGTAGCCGCACCACCACGTCATAGCTGTCGCCTTCCGCGTCGCGGTACCGACCCGCCGCTTCGCCCGCCAGCGCCAGCCGCGTCACCCGCCGCGCATTGGCGGGCGCAACGCCCAGCAGCGCGGCCTTGTCGGCATCCAGCCCCAGGTCCAGGTCCAGCCGCTCGAACGCCAGCGGGTTGCGCACGTCGCGCGTGCCCGGCACTGCCCGCATCACCGCTTCGGCTTCCAGCGAATATTTGCGCAGCTGCTCAATGTCAGGCCCGGTCAGGAACCACTGGATCGGCGCATCGATGGGCGCCCCGTTCTGATAGGGGTTCAGCTGGATCCGCGCCTCGGGCCAGGTCGCGAACTTCTCGCGCAGCCGGGCATACAGCGCCGGCGTCTCCACCGGATGCCATTCCTTCAGCGTTCCGGCCACCATGCCGATGTTGGATTGCTGGCTGACTTCGGCCTTGTTGTAGAAGATCTGCGGATTGCCCCGGCCCACGTTCGCCATCCGGTTTTCCACCATCGGCTCGGCGGCCAGCGCCTGTTCCACAAAGGCGACGGCGCGCTCCGTGGCGGCGGTATCCATGCCCTTTCCGGCTTCGATCTCAACCTGGAAATAGGGCGCATCGGCGGGCGGGAACAGGCTGGTGCCCAACACCGGTATCAGCCCCAGCGCCGCAATGCACAGCGCCGTCGCGGCCAGGAATGTGGTGCGCGGGTTTTCCAGCGCCCGGTGCAGGATCGGCGCATAAAAACGCTGGATGCCGCCATCCACCGCCTGAAGGATGCTGTTTCCGTGCGGGTCGCTGTCTTTCGGCAACAGGCGCGAGGCCAGGAAGGGGATGATCGTCAGCGAAACCAGAAGCGACGCGATCACGGTGGACATCACCGCGATCGGCAGCCCCCGGATGAACATGCCGGCCCCGCCCGGCAGCGCCGTCAGCGGCAGGAAGGCCAGCACGATCACCGCCGTGCAGCCCACCACCGCCACCGCGATCTGCTGCGTGCCCGCCAGCGCCGCCGCCGTCCGCGAATAACCCATGCGCAGATGGCGGGAGATATTCTCCACCACCACGATCGAATCATCCACTAGGATGCCCAGCGCCACGATGAAGCCCGTGATCACCAGCTGGTTCAGCGTGAACCCCGAAACCAGCATCACAAACATGCCGATCGCCAGGCTCAGCGGCACGGACACCATCACCACCAGCGACGCGCGCGGCCCCAGCGGCAGCAAGGTCAGCAACACCAGCGCCAGCGCCAGCCCGAAATCGCGCGCCAGCAGGGCCAGCTTGCGCTTCACGTCCAGCGACTGGTCGAACGCCAGCTCCAGCTTCATGTCGGGCGGCAGGGTCTTCGCATAGGCGGCAGCGGTCGCCGTCAGCGCCCGCTCCACGTCCAGCACGTTCACGCCGTCCTTCTGCGTCGCGGTCACCCAGATCGCGCGCTTGCCGTTGAAGCGCGTCGCGTGGGTCCGTTCCGCTGTCGCCCATTCCACGCTGGCAATATCGCCCACCCGCACCACACGCCCGTTCACCGCGCGCAGCGGCACGGCCTTCACCTCGTCCACGCTGCGGAACGCGCCGCCCGCTTTCAGGTTCAGCCGCTGGTCGCCAGACCGAACCGGCCCCGGCGGCGTATCGGTTCCGCCCACGCGCAGCGCATCCGTCACCTGCGTCACCGGAATCCCCAGCTCCGCCAGCCGCCCCAGGTCCACCGACACCCGCATTTCGGGCTTCGGCACCCCCCACACGGTGGCCACCCGAACGCCCGGCTGGCGCTGGAAGGCCTCCTTCAGGTCCTTCCCCACCTTTTCCATGCGCCGCCAGGATGCCGTGTCCGACACGATGGCATATTGCGCCACCACTGCCTCGGTCGTGCGAAAGCGGCGGAATTCCAGCCGCTGGATGCCGGTCGGCAGATTGGCGCGAATGGCGTTCACCTCGCGCACCACCTCGTCGAAGTTCCGGTCCGGGTCGGAACCCCACAGGAACTGCGCGGTGATCACCGCCTGCCCGTCCAGAGAGCTCGATTCGATCTTGTCGATGGCGTCCAGACCGGCAACCGCATCCTCGATCGGCTTCGTCACCGTCTGTTCGATGTCGGCGGGGTCAGCGCCCGGCAGGATCGCCAGGATCAGCACGAAGGGCGCCTTGAACGTGGGGTCCACCGAACGCGGAATGGTCATGAACGCCTGCGCGCCCAGCGCCGCGATCAGGCTGAACAGCACCAGCGTCACCTGCCAGCGGTGAACGGCGAAGGCGATCAGGCTGTTCAGCATGCGGCGGTCAACGCGCCTCCGCCTGAACCACCTTCACCGCCTGTCCTTCAGACAAGCGGTCAACGCCTGCGGCCACAATGCGGTCGCCGCGCGCCAGGCCAGACAGGATCTCCACCCCGTCATCCGAAACCCGGCCCAGCCGAACCATTTGCGCCCCCACCTTCCGGCTGGCCGGATCATAGCGCCACACAAACCCTTCGTCGGCCCGGGCGGAAAACAGCGCAGTCGCCGGAATCGCCAGCCCGGCGGCCGCTGCCCCCGCCCCGCTCAGCACGACATCGGCGATCAGGCCCGATCGCAGCGCCGGGTCTGCGGGCAGTGCAAACTCCACCTGGAAGGTGCCGGTCGCGGGATCGGCCCGCCCGGCGATTTCGATGATGCGCGCCTTCATCGGCGGGGCCGCACCATCGCGGAACGTCACATCGGCCACATCCCCCGCCGCAAGCCCGGCAACCCGCCCGGCCGGCAGCGGCACGCGCACCACGAACCCGCTCGAAAACTCGCCCAGCGTCAGCACCGGCGAACCGGCGGCAACCGTCTGCCCGGGCTCCGCCAGCCGCGCCAGGATCACCCCGCCCGCAGGCGCCGTTATGGTCGAAAAGCGCTGGCTGAACTGCGCCCCGCTCAGCTCCGCCCGCGCCGCCTCGGCAGAGGCCACCGCGGATTCGACCCGCGCGGCGGAAACCCAGCCCCGCGCCGCCAGTTCGCGCTGGCGCCGCAGCTCCGCATCGGCCTGCCGGCTCCGCGCCGCAGCTGCCTGCGCCTGCGCATCGATCGCCACCCGGTCAAGCGACGCCAGCATCTGGCCCGCGCGCACGCGGTCGCCTTCCCGCACCTGCACCGTGCGCACCCGCCCGTCATTCACGAATGCCAGCGGCGTTTCCCGCCGCAGCCGCACAGTCCCGGTCGCATGGGTGTCCAGCGCCATCCCGGCCGTTCCCACCCGATGCAGCGATACCGGCAGCGCCGGCGGCGCAGGGGCCGTCTCGGGCGCCCCGTCGCAGGCGGAAATTGCGATGCCCGCCAACCCGGCCAGCAGCAGGCCCCGCCATCCGCCGCGCACCCGGCCCTCGCCCCCATGCCCCCGTTCAAGCCGTCGCAAGCCCGTGTCCATCCTCAGCAGCCGTGCCGCCCGGATTTGGGCAGGACTCAGTTTCTAACCCGGCCAAAGACGGCGCACCAGCAGAATCTGAGCGACACTCGAAAAAGACGGATATCCGCAGAGGCATCCACAGGATTTCTCCTATGGATGCCCGGCAATGCTTGCGTCGAATTCCTATTCCTCTATGGTCAGCGCATCCAGGCGGAGGCTAAGCGACATGCGCCCCCCATCACGTTCGACCCGGCCTGTCTCGCTCGTCTGCAGGTCGGCCAGGAAATGCCCCGTCAGCCCGGTGCAGGCGGCATCGTCCCAGTCCGCCATCTCCTGCGCCAGCGCCAGAACGGCGGCGCTGTCGCCCTCCAGCCGGATGTCGACGCTGTGGCGCAATCCGGAAAAGGTCAGGCTCGCCCAGGGCGTTTCCCCGAAATCCTCGATCACCAGCAGGGGTTCGCCCCCCTCCCCGCCCTCACCCGCCGGCAGGCCGCCGGCCCGCGCCCGGATCGCACGCAGAAGGCCGGCGGATACATGCGACAGCCCTGCCCGCATCAGCCCCGCCTCCAGCCCGTGCGCGGCGCCGCAGGCTGATCCGGCAGGCTTCCCATCACCTGCGCGATATGGCGCTTCACCCGCTCTTCCACGCGCCGCCCGGGCTGCCGGCCCCGGCGCAGGTCATGCACCAGGCGCGGGTCTTTCACGCTGTCCCGCCCGAAGCGGGATGGCGGCACCTGGGAAAGTCTCAGGCAGGTCTCGATCGCATGCAGCAACGACATGAACGGAATCCTCCACATGTCGACCCTGTATCGATCCGGCCGAACTGCCCGGAGGCCCCACCGCCATCCGAATCGATGCGGATGATCCTGATTGTGAATTTCCTACTAGTCTAGGTATAAACTTATGGTAAATAGGAATACCCGCCCCATACCGGAGGAACGATTGCAACTGTCCGACCAGGCGATCCGCGAGCGGCTTGACGACCTGATCCGGAACTCCGGCCAGGGCTATGCGGAAATCTCCCGCCTGCTGGGCCGCAATGCGGCCTATGTGCAGCAGTTCATCCGGCGCGGCGTGCCCCGCCGGCTGGGGGAAATCGAACGGCGAATCCTGGCCGATCACTTCGGTGTTCCCGAAAGCCTGCTCGGCGGCCCGCCCGCGCAATCGCGTCTGCAACCGGAACCAGCCGGGCACAGCATGATCGAGATCGGCTATATCGGCGGCTCAGCCCCCGGCCTCTCGCTGGACAGGCGGCTGATCCCCACCATCGGGCCTGACCGCGCGGCCGGGCTTGCTGCCCATGTGGTGGATGGCGATTCGATGGCCCCCACCCTGATCGCGGGCGATCACCTGCTGGTGGACCGGGCGGATGCCACGCCGGCGCGCGACGGGCTCTATCTGATCGAGACCGATTCGGGGCCGCTTGCCCGGCGTCTCGCCGTCAATCCGGTCAGCCGCCGCGTCTCCATCCTGTCGGACAACGCCGCCTACCCCTCCTATCCGGATTGCGACCCGGCCGCGGTTCGCGTGCTGGGCCGGATCCTGTGGGTGGCTCGTCCGCTGGCCTGATCCTTTCGGGGCCGTTCCGCCCGCTCAGCGGCGACGTGACAGCTGCAACCCCAGCGCCAGCAATCCGCCCGCGCCCAGCCCGATCACCGTTCCGGCCGAAGGCTGGCCGATCGACAGGCCCACCGCCAGGCCCGCGATCAGGCCCAGGAACAGGAACACGCCATATCCATAGTCGCGCATCGGGAACCCTGCTGTCAGGAAGACCGGAAGGGAAGTGGGGCGACCGACGGGTCTCGAACCCGCAACCTCCGGTACCACAAACCGGCGCTCTAACCAATTGAGCTACGGTCGCCACAAGAAGCCGCCGGACATCCCGGCGGGAAGGTCGAGGCCCATAGGGCGAGGAGCGCCCGGCCGTCAAGCAGATGCAGGCCCTCCCCCTGCCCTTTCAGGGCCGATGATCGAATTGCTGCACCAGAAAGGCGCGCAACCGTTCCGCAGCGCGCCCGGCGTCAGGGCGCACGGCCAGCCAGGCGATCGCGTCGGGCAACGCGGGCAGCCCCTCCGCCTCTGCCAGCCGGTGCAGGCCGGATGGCAGCGCCCCACGCGGCAGCAGCCCGATCCCCAGCCCGGCCCCCACGGCCGCCTTCATCGTCCACCGCGATCCCGCCTCGAACGCCAGCATCCATCGAACCCCGGCCGCATCCAGCGCCGCCACCGCCGCCGCGCGCGCGGGATCATCCGGCGGGGGCAGCACCAGCGGCAGGGGCAACCCCGCCGCGTTCAGCGGCTGCACCGGCTCGGCCCCTTCGGCCACGCACCAGATCAGCGCCTCGCACATCAGTTCGTCGCCGTCCTGCGGCGTCGCGCCCACATGGATCCCGATCGAAAGGTCTGGCGCGGGCCCGTCCGCCGGCGGCCCGGTTTCCACGCGCAGCCGCACCAGCGGAAAGGCGCGCTGGAAACGGGCAAGCACAAGCGCCAGATGCTGCCCGGCAAATCCGTCGGGTGCCCGCAACCGCACCTCGCCGTCCACGTCCGGCTCCACCATGCGCCCCACCAGCTCGTCGTTCGCCGCCAGGATGCGCCGCGCATAGCCCAGCAGCACGACGCCCGCCTCAGTCGGCTCCACGCCGCGCCCGCCCCGCTCGAACAGCCGCGTCTCCAGCTGCTCTTCCAGCCGTTTCATCTGCAGGCTGATGGCGGATTGGGTGCGGGTCACGCGGGCGGCGGCCCTGGTGAAGCTTTTCGATTCAATGATCGTCACGAAACTGCGCAACAGGTCCATGTCGATATTGCGCTGATGCGGCATCGATACTCTCCACATGGGCCGCAACGCGAATCGGCAGCCGCCCGGCTCCTGAACAAGCCGCGATTCGCGGCCCTTTCAAGCCTCAGGAGGCGTGATACCCAGTGGAATTGAAATGATTCATGTCATGCCCGGCCCGATTTTCCGCCGGGCATCACATCCAATGCGCGTCTCTACTTGCCGACATTATAGGCAAGGCTGGCGTCATCCAGCTGGAAGCCCACAAGCACTT